>RFHM01000419.1 GCA_003696865.1 Acidobacteriota bacterium
CCCCGGCCCATCCATTATGGATCGACCGGGCATGGAATCAACTTCTACGTGCAACCGTCTCCATACGGTCAATAGTTCCGTGGTCACGGCTTCGTCTCCCCCCGGATGCCGCGCCCGAGCTTCGGCCAGAACGCTCCTCGTCAGCGAATCCCTGATCTGCTGTCCCTTGACGACCAATCGTTGGATTAACGCCCGGTTGGTACTGGCCACGACTTTGAAGTTGTCTCCGGGCTGCATGGTGACCAGGAAAACGACCGTGACCGAGCCTTGATCATTCGTCTTCACAACCACCGGCTGATTGGGGATGAATCCCTCCAACATCCCGATATTCAGGACCGGATCGGTCGGCCGGGCCAACGTGTTTTGATTATCGCCTCCCCGCCCGGTGGCGAATAATCCGCTGGAATCATCGACGTCGAAGGCTCGTAAAAAGATGGGCACTCCCGCCGCAGGAGGGCGAATCTGCACTCGAACGAGGACCTTCCTGAACTCGTGAGCCTTGAGCCCGGGCCGTCGTGCCCCGGGGAAGATGCGCTTCCCTCCTCCGAATCGTGCGGGATTCTCGGTCAACGGACTCTTATAAGGAACCCACTCGACGGTTGCGATTCGCGGCCTACACGGAAGCTCTTCCGCTCGTTGAGATGTGATCTCGCCTTCTGTCTTCCTCTCAATGAGCGAGCCCACCTGGCCCATGGAGACAGCCCGAGCGAGAACCTCGTCCCGGCTCGTATCGGCACGAGCCAGGATGGCGGCCGCGAGGACCAGTGTCAGCAAGGACACCACAACCGAGCGGCGCTTTCCAAGACGTCCTTCCGCACTCCAAAAAGAAGTGAACGCTCTCATGTCATATCCTCCGTACACGTTCTTCGAGGGAGCGTCCTTCATCCACTCATCGAGCTTGGAGGACGCTCCGCTCCGGGCAAAGCAGTAGACCATCACGTGAGACAGTCCGTTGAGGGTTTGCCTCATGCCATATTCCAAGACGATGCGGATCCACCTCAACTCGCCATCCATTTTCCTTTCTCCCCACTCATCGCTCCCCAATTCATCCTTGCAAACTCCGTACCATCCGATTCGCCAGGCGGCCTCCATCCAGCCAACTGGCTCCTCTTCCAGGGATTGGGTCCCGAAAAGGGATTCTCCCCGATCGAGGATGCCGTTCCACTCTGTCAGCAATGCAAACACGCTGTCCAAATTCCGAACATCGACTCCCCGCACCGGTTGCCGGATCGTGAGTGAAGAGCGGGGAATCCCGGGTTGTAAAAAGCAGTAAAAAGTCCCCACTCACCGCCGGGTGAAGGGATTGGTATTCACGGCAGACGCCCTCTGATGTATACTGATAGAGCATCATGCCATGAATCGAGAATGATGGCGAAGCTGAAGAAACTTCTCAAACAGCATGTTCTTTGGGTCGGATTTCTGGCCGTACTGGGTCCTCTGCTCATCATCCTCGGTTTGCAGTATAAGTCGCTGGTCAAGCTGGAGAGGACGTCGGCGGCGGCGCGGCGAGCCATGTTGAAGAATTTTCTGGAAGCGGTGGCCACCGAAGCGGAATACTTCTATCGGACGGATGCCGAGCGCGTTCTGAACATTTCACCCACTGTCTTCACCGAAGGTCGGCTTCAGAAGATGGCCCATTACTTCAAAAAGAAAGGATGTCGGGCCGAGAAGCAGTTCTTCCTGGCCGACTTCACCAGGCGAGGAGAACCTTCGGTGCAGTTTTACGATCCTCTTCTCCACGTCATGGAGCCTCATTGTCGCGAGCCCGCGATCGAGCGAGCCGTCAAAGTCGCCTGCGCTCCATGGTATTTGCTCAGTTGGAAGAGGACGGCGCTGGACTCGGTGACGCTCGAGGTGAATGAACGAGATACACAGAATCGCATCATCCTCAACCCCATCACCGACGAAGCCTCTCGCGTCGTCGGCGTCGCTGGCATGATCGTAGATGTCGGCTATTTCAAGGATGTGTACCTCCCTCGCCTGATCAGGAAGACCCTACCGAAGTTCTTCTCCGATCACGAACAGGAGGAAGTGGTCGTCACGGTCCGCGACGGGACCGGTCGTCTCATCTATGCCATCCCGCACCCCGTCGAAGGAGAGGATGATGAGGTCACCGTTCCCCTGCAATTCATTTTCAAGGACTGGCGGCTGGGCATCCACGGTCGGTTCATGACCACTGAGGAACTGGCCCGACGACACTTCTTCATCAACCTGTCGTTGTCCATCCTGATGACGATGGTGTTGATCGGCGGAATCGCTCTAGCCTTGCGGACGGCCTCCCGCGAGATGAAGCTCTCCAAGATGAAGACCGATTTCGTCTCCAACGTCTCTCACGAACTTCGCACTCCCTTGGCTTCGATTCGCGTGTTCGGCGAGTTCCTGAGACTGGGGCGCGTCGCCGAACCGGAGAAGGTTCGTCAATACGGACAGTATATCGAGACGGAGAGCCAACGCTTGACGCAACTCATCAACAATATCCTCGATTTCTCTCGCATCGAATCGGGCCAGAAGGCGTATCGGTTCGAGCGCGCCGACGTGACCGACATCGTGTCCGAGACGTTGAATCTGCTCCAGGTACGATTCAAGCAAGACGGCTTTCGGGTTCATTTCCATCCATCGGCCGAACCCCTGCCCCCGGTGCTCATCGACCCTGACGCCATCGCTCGAGCGTTCATCAATCTTCTGGACAACGCCATCAAGTATTCGGGATCGGCGAGGGAGGTGCACGTTCGACTGGGGCGAGAGAAGCGCTATGTGACCATCTCGGTGACCGATTACGGGATTGGTATCCCGCGAGAAGAGCAGGAGAAAATTTTCGAGAAGTTCCATCGTGTGACGACGGGCTTGGTTCATGACGTGAAAGGAAGCGGCCTGGGACTCTCCATCGTCAAGCATATCGTCCAAGCTCATGGAGGTCGGATCGCCGTCGAGAGCGAGCCGGGCCGAGGAAGCACGTTCACCATCTATCTCCCCATCGGCGACGGTTCGGATTCGGCCGGCGGTGGCCACTGATCAATCGCCGAGACCTCCTCACCGCCCGAAGGGAGACAGCGTATGCCAAGAGTCCTGATCATCGAAGACGATCCCTCCATGGCCGTAGCCCTGCGCGATGGCTTCGAGTATGAGGGCTACAGCGTCGATGTGGCCGAAGACGGAGCCACCGGGTTGCGATTGGCGTCCCGGCACTCCTGGGATCTCATCATCCTCGATGTGATGCTTCCCGCGCTGAGCGGTTTGGATCTGTGCAAGGAGCTCAGGGCTCGAGGCAATGACGTTCCGATCATCATGTTGACGGCCCGGGGCCAGGAAATGGATAAGGTGTTGGGATTGAAGCTGGGTGCCGATGATTACGTGACCAAGCCGTTCAGCTTCGTGGAATTGATGGCTCGCGTGGAAGCCGTTCTCCGCCGGGCGGCCGGGCGATCAGAAGCGATAAAAACCTACGCGTTTGGCGATATCACGCTCGATTTCGAGAACCTGAAGGCCACCAAAGGAGGGAAACCGCTCGACCTGTCCCATCGCGAATTCGAGATACTGCGGTATCTCATCGAACATCGAGGCGATGTGGTCACCCGCGATCAGTTATTGAACGCCGTATGGGGATATGAGGACTTTCCTTTCACCCGAACCGTGGACATGCACATTGCCAAGCTGCGGAAGAAGATCGAGGACAACCCCAGCACCCCCCGTTATATCATCACCGTCCATCGCCTCGGCTATAAGTTCATCGGTTAGTCGAATGCCCGCGCCTCCAGCTCTTGGAGCGCCGCGCGGTTCATTTCACCGGATGGAGAGTCGCCGGAGGCCGAGGCCGTCAATCGTAATATTCCAGTCCCAAGTGAGTGATGAGTTCTTCGCCCCGCAAATGGCGCAATGTGTTTTTCAGCTTCATCAACTGAATGAACAGATCGTGCTCCGGATAGAGCCCCGGCGCCGTCATCGGGCTTTTGAAGTAGAAACTCAGCCACTCTTGAATCCCGCGCATGCCGCATCGCTGGGCGAGATCCAGGAACAGGACGAGATCGAGAACGATGGGCGCCGCCAAGATCGAATCGCGGCAGAGAAAATTGATCTTTATTTGCATGGGATACCCGAGCCACCCGAAGATGTCGATGTTATCCCATCCCTCTTTATTGTCTCCGCGAGGCGGATAGTAGTTGATGCGAACGACGTGAGTGAAATCCTGATAGAGTTGGGGATATACTTGCGGTTGAAGAATATACTCCAGCACGGAGAGTTTCGATTCCTCCTTGGTCTTGAAACTCTCGGGATCATCCAGGACCTCGCCATCGCGATTGCCCAGGATATTGGTCGAGTACCAGCCACGAAGTCCCAGAAGGCGCGCCTTCAGACCCGGCGCAATGATCGTTTTCATCAACGTCTGACCGGTCTTGAAGTCTTTCCCCGCAATGGGGACGCCGCGCTCGTGCGCCAGCTCGATCAGCGCCGGGATGTCCACCGTCAGATTGGGCGCTCCATTGGCGAAGGGAATGCCCAGTTGAAGCGCCGCATAGGCGTAGATCATCGAAGGCGAGATCGAGGGCGAGTTGTCTTTCATCGCCTGCTCGAAGGCGGCGAGCGATTGGTGCGCCGTCTCCGGCTTCATGTACACCTCGGTTGACGCACACCAGATCATCACCAATCGCGTACATCCATTTTTGGCTTTGAATTCGCTGATCTCTTCCATCAATTGCTGAGCCAGTTCGTACTTGTTGACGCCCGTCTTGACATTGGGGCCGGAGAGCTTCTTCACGTACTGACGATCGAACACGGCTTTCATCGGTTTGATCTTCTTGAGCGGGCCCTTGAGTTTCTCGATGAGCTCTCTCTCCAAGACGCCGGCTTTCAATGCCGCTTCATAGGCATCGTCGGGGAAGATGTCCCACGTTCCGAACACCAGATCATCCAGTTCGGCCAGAGGTACAAAATCTTTGATCCGAGGGACCCGCCCCTCGGTTCGCTTTCCCAGTCGGATGGTCCCCATTTGCGTCAAACTGCCGATGGGTTGACCGAGTCCCCGCCGAATCGCCTCCACACCAGCGATGAACGTCGTGCTCACTGCTCCCTGACCGACCAGGAGTACACCCAACTTCCCTTTCGGCTCTTTGATACGAACGCCTTTTTCGATCATGGTCTCCTCCTTCTTCACGTTCCTCACGTCGGCATGCTCAGCGATTTTAGACCCTCGGTGACTGTGGAAGCAAGGCCCACCGGACGTGAGGGTCGCGTCTGACCGGCAAAGAGAGGCCCACCGGGACGGCAGAATCTGGCCCGCTCGACGTCGCGGCGCGCTCTCTCCCGATGGAAGCTATCTCTCGAGCGCTCAGCAACCTCGAGGCTTGAGCGTCACTTTCGACGTCCACTATTGAACCCGGCGCTCGTCTCCGTCTCACGGGGCGAACTCGAAGATGACCGGGCGACTTTTTCCGTCCCCCTCCCCTTGTCGTCTTCTTCGTTTCCCATTAGTATATCTCGGCGTTTGACGAGGAGGAGTCACGATCATGGTACGAATAGAGAAGATTCTCTTCCCGACGGATTTTTCCGAGCCTTCCAACCATGCCCTTCCCTATGCGGTGGCTCTGGCCGCCACGTATGGGGCGACGCTCTATGTACTCCATGTCATTACGCTGTTCGAACACGATCCGTACGAGCCTCAACACACCTTCCCCGACATCAATGGCTACCGGAAGAAGATCGAAGCAGCGGCAGAGGCGAAGACGGGAGAAATGGCCGCTCGTATCCGTCAGGGACCTGGCCAACTGCGGGTCGAAAAAATCGTTGAACGAGGCGTCGCGCCGTACGAGGTCATCCTGGACGTCGCCGAGCGTGAAGCCGTCGATCTCATCGTGCTCGCCACGCACGGTCGCTCCGGACTGGTTCGCTTTCTGCTCGGGAGCGTCGCCGAAAAGATCGTCCGGTTCGCTCGTTGCCCCGTTCTGGTGGTGAAGCCGCACGAACACGAATTCGTCGATCCCGAGACGGGCCTTCTCAAACTGCGGGCGATTCTGGTCCCCATCGACTTCTCCCAAGCTTCGGAGAGAGCCCTTCGCTATGGAGCATCCCTGGCCGAGCAGTTCGGCGCCCGGTTGTGGCTCGTACACGTCCTGGACGTTCGTATCAACCCGAGCTATTACGCTACCGGCGTGGATTCCATCTTCCAGATCAATCCCGAGATGAGAAAGAGCATGGAACAGAAGATCCGCGACTTTGCTCGGGAGATCGTTCCCGAACAACAATCCACCGAGTATGTCGTTCTGGAAGGCAAAGCTCATGTGGAAATTGACGCCTACGCCCGAAAAGAGGCTATCGACTTGATCGTCATGGGGACGCATGGGTATGAAGAGATCGGCGACTATTTGCTGGGCAGCACGACCGAGCGCGTGGTGCGCCATGCCCCTTGTCCGGTACTGGTGACCCATCAATGACTCCATGGCTGATGATCGGAGCGACGCGTTCACATTTAAGCAATATCACTTGGCGGCGCCGATTCCGGCAATCAGGTCGCACTCAGCGAGCGCGAGCCGTCCATGACGACAAAGGAGGCGCAGATGACGGTATCATCATCTGAACGTGGAGCCTGGGGATCGAGGTTGGGCTTCATCCTCGCTGCTGCCGGCTCGGCCATTGGGCTGGGGAATGTGTGGCGGTTCCCCACCATGGCGGGTAAAAGCGGAGGAGCGGCATTCGTGTTGATCTATCTTCTCTGCGTGTTGTTCATTGGACTCCCGG
Organism: Acidobacteriota bacterium; assembly: GCA_003696865.1. GTDB lineage: Bacteria > Acidobacteriota > Blastocatellia > HR10 > J050 > J050. The sequence goes on from RFHM01000419.1 coordinate 6,730, forward strand.
TGCTCCTGGCGGAGTTGACTGTTGGCCGGCGTACCCAGAAGAATCCCGTCGGCGCATTCGAACGCCTGGCGCCGGAGACGGGTTGGAAGTGGGTGGGCGCATTGGGCGTGTTGACCGGCGTGGTCATCCTCTCCTACTACAGCGTCGTGGCCGGGTGGACCATTGGTTACATCTTCGAGACCGTGGCGGGCACGTTCAACGACATCCAGAGCCCCGACGTGGTCACTCGCGCTTTCACCGGGTTGATCGGCAATCCGGTGGTGGCCATCGGTTTGCACGCCGTGTTCATGGCCCTGACCATGTTCGTGGTGCTCGGGGGCGTTCAAGGAGGAATCGAGCGG
>RFHM01000067.1 GCA_003696865.1 Acidobacteriota bacterium
GCATCGCGCGTGGCGTGGTCCTGGTCGAACTCGGTTACGGACGGACCGCCGCCGGCCACGTGGCCATCAATCTGGCCGGAGATGGCGGCTTCCTGCAAGAGCCGATCGACGTCGACACCCAACGGGCGCGCACTCAGGGGATCCTCGACCACAGCTACCAGTTCACCGAAGATGTGACCTGGATCAAAGGGAATCACACGCTCCAGTTCGGAAGCACCATCCGCTATCTGCCCACGTTTCACAATCGCAATGACAAGGTCGTGGGATCGCTCACCTCGCTGGTGGCCGCCCTGGACGCCGGACGCTTCGTCAGCATTCCGGCGAGCGCGCGTCCTCCGACCTGCTCGGAGCCGGGTCAGGCCAACTGCATCAGCCAGTTCGACGTGACGCGCTGGAACCGGCTCTATGCGCTCACCCTCGGTCTGGTGGACAACATCAACATCCTGGCCGTGCGCGATGGCGATCTCAATCCGCTGCCTCTGGGCACGCAACTCATCGCCGATACCACCCTCTGGGCCTATGAGTTCTACGCTCAGGACACCTGGCGAGTGACGCCCTCGCTGACGCTGACCTACGGGTTGAGTTACCAGTGGCAGACGCCGCCCAAGGAGAAACTCGGCCGGCAGACCTTCGTCATCAACAATGAGACGGGGGAGATTCTCACCTCCACCAGCTATCTGGAGGCCAAGCGCGAGGCGGCGCTCCGCGGCGACGTGTTCAATCCCGAGTTGGCTTATATGCCCATTAACTCATCGGGACGGAGCGATATTTTCGACATCGATTGGAATAACGTCGGTCCCCGCGCGGCCGTGGCCTGGAACCCGTCATTCACCAAAGGACTGGGAGGATGGCTATTCGGTGACCGGAAGACGGTGCTACGAGGCGGTTTCGGCATCGTCTATGATCGCCTGAACACCGTTCAGAGCGTCATCATTCCCATGTTGGGAGTGGGATTTGCCCAGACCTTGTCAGTCAACGGACCCAATTGCGATGCCACCAATGCGCCCGGCCCCGGTTGTGATCCCTCGGGACCCGATCCCGTGTCGGCATTCCGGGTGGGGGTAGACGGTACGCTGCCTCTGCCGTCCTTCCCCGAAGTGAGCGCTCCCGTCGTACCCGGGCTGGTGTTCAGCGAATTACTCTCGTTCCAGGTCGATCCGGACTTCGAGGTGGGAACCAACTACAGCATCGATTTCACCATCCAGCGCGAACTGCCCGGCAACATGCTGTTTGAGATCGGTTGGGCGGCTCGATTCGGTCGCGATCTGCCGCAGAGCAAGAACCTCAACTCGGCCCCCTTCTTCCACGTGGATCCCGCCTCGGGTCAGAGCTTCGCCGAAGCCTTCGACGCCATCGCGACGCAATTGCGAGCGGGCACGGATCCGGCGAACGTCACGCCCCAACCCTGGTTCGAGAACCAGCTTCCTGGCTTGGGCACGGCGTGGGCAGCGAGCAACTTCACGTCGGAATTCGTCGATGGCCTGCTCTCGGATCTCTTCCTCTCCATGAACCTCACCCGCGCATTCGGACTGGGCCTCCCTTCATTCAATAATCTTCAAGTCCTCGAACTCTTCCAGCGCACCTCGGGAGGGCGTTCGAACTATCATGGCTTGCTCGTCACGCTGCGCAAGCGGATGTCGCGCGGATTGACTTTCGATCTGAACTACACCTTCTCCAAGTCGCTCGATCAGGTGGGCGCGGTGCAAAACTCGGCCAGTTACTTCTCCTCCAGCTTCTTCCCCGATCTGGAATACGGTCCGTCGTTCTTCGACCGCACGCACGTGTTCAATGCTCACTGGCTCTACGAATTGCCTGCCGGTCGGGGACATCTGGTCAGCACGGGCAACTGGTTCGATAAGTTCCTCGGCGGATGGTACGTCTCCGGCATCTTCCGCGCCTTCAGCGGCGTGCCGCTCATCGTCAGCCAGGGCGATCAGGTGTTCGGCGGCGGCATCATCTTCGCCTTCAACTCGGGGGCGATTCCTCTTCGCGACCCCAGCGAATTCAGCAACAGCACGCACTCGCCCGTTTCCGGCTCCAACGGCGTGGGAACGAACGGGGATCCGGCCAATGGAGGATCGGGCATCAATATGTTCTCCAATCCGGAAGCGGTCTTCAACAGCTTCCGCAAGATCCTGCTCAGCAAGGATGGGCGCACCGGTCGAGCCAATCCATTGCGCGGATTCCCGCGCTGGAACCTGGACATGTCCCTGGGGAAGAAGACCACCGTGGCCGAGAACGTGAATATCGTCTTCTCGTTCGACTTCTTCAACATCTTCAATCACGTCGATTTCAACAATCCCAGTCTGTCTTTGCTCAACCCACGCGCTTTTGGAGTGGTCACCAGCCAGTTCATCCAGCCGAATCGAACGGAGGGGAGCCGCTGGATTCAGTTCGGCTTCCGCGTAGAATTCTGAGCTGAGCACACCCTCCGAAGATGGGCCGGGCATCTATGGTCCGGCCCATTTTTTCGAAACGACGGCCGTTCGGCTATCGATGGTCGAAAGAACGCACCGGTTTCAACGAGGGCCTCGCTGAGGCTCATGAGGCGTGCTCTCTCCGCGTATGCTGCGTCTCGGTGGTGAACGCGTATCAGAGTTCCCAACGTGCGGTTGGCTCATTCAGACCAGAGCATCCCCTTTGACCTCGATGAACTCTTCCAGCTATGTTCACTGGCTGTCGATATAGACGTCAACCTGATCCACCCTTGAACCGGGGCGGAAAGGAGGCGAACCGATGAGAGCGAAACCGAGAGAGAGATGGACCGGGCCCGGTCGGCGATGTTCCCCACTATTGATCCTGCTCATCCTTCTTACGGGGTTAGCCGCAGGCCGTTCCCCGTCACCACCGAGGACGCGCATCGTGCTCTTAGGAACGGGCACGCCCAACGCTGATCCCGATCGGTCGGGTCCCGCGGTGGCCATCGTTGTCGATGGAACGCCATATCTCATCGACTTCGGCCCCGGCGTGGTCCGACGGGCGGCCGCCGCCTATCGCCGGGGCATCGAGGCGCTCAAGGTCACCAATCTCCGCATCGCCTTCCTCACCCATCTCCATTCGGATCACACCGCCGGATATCCAGATCTCATCTTCACCCCGTGGGTGCTCGGAAGGAACACGCCTCTGGACGTCTACGGTCCTCCAGGGATCAAAGCCATGACCGAGCACATTTTGAAGGCGTATCGGGAAGACATCGATGTGCGCCTCCATGGGTTAGAGCCCGCCAACACCGCAGGGTACAAAGTCAACGTCCACGAGGTGCGGCCGGGCATCGTCTACAGGGATCGCCACGTCACCGTGCGAGCGTTCGCCGTCCATCACGGTTCGTGGAAATACGCCTATGGATACCGGTTTGAAACGCCGGATCGAACGATCGTGATCTCCGGCGATTGTGCACCCAGCAGAAGCATCATCGAGAACTGTCGAGGATGCGACGTCCTCATTCACGAGGTCTATTCTTACGCCAAATTTCAAACGCGCCCTCCAGAATGGCAACGGTATCACGCCCATTTTCACACCTCCACGCGCGAGTTGGCCGACATCGCCACCAAGGCCCAACCCAAGTTGCTCATTCTCTATCATCAGCTCTTCTGGGGAGCGACCGAGGAAGAGTTGCTCCGGGAAATCAAAGAGATCTACAAGGGGAGGGTGGTATCCGGTCACGATCTCGATGTGTACTGAACTTGGAATGGATGTGGGGCACGTGATCCGCAGGGAGGGTGGTTGGCCAATCCCACTCGCGCTCCTGAACGCCACCGGCCCGATTCACCTCGGCATCCTGGGCATGGCCGTCGCCGTGTCGGCCGTCGCCACGGGCGCGGTCATACAAGGCTCCGTGGGACTGGGTTTGGGATTGTTGGCTGCGCCCATCCTGGCTCTCATCGATCCTCGACTCATCCCCGGACCGTTGCTGTTTGCGGCGTTGGGACTCACTATCCTCGTCTCGCGCCGCGAATGGCAGGCCATCGATTTCTCCGGCTTGAAATGGGCGCTCACCGGGCGAGTGGCGGGAACCCTCCTGGCCGGATTCACACTGGTGACCGTCCCCAAACGAGACCTGGCATTCATATTCGGCGCCTTGATCCTCGTTGCCGTGGCCTTGACCGCCTCGGGGATGAATTGGCCACCGACGGCTCGAAACCTCATCCTGGCGGGATTTCTCTCCGGCCTCATGGGAACGCTCGTCTCCATTGGAGGACCGCCCATGGCGCTCGTCTATCAACGAGCGTCCGGTCCGCGCCTTCGCGGCACATTGTCCAGTTTTTTCGTCGTGGGGGCGACGCTCTCCCTGATCATGCTCGGACTGGTTGGTCGCTTCGGGCTACAGGAACTCGTATGGGGGTCGATCCTCCTTCCGGGCACGCTGCTCGGATTCGCCATCTCCAATCGCACGGCGCCCCTCCTGGACCGCGGGTATACGCGCTCGGCGGTTCTGATCATCTCGGCGCTGGCCGGCGCCATGGTGATCCTTCGAGAAGTCCTCTGAACTCCGTCGATCTCCGGACGGAACATACAGAAGCCCCACATTCCTCTCCAGAATCCCCATCGTCGCCGCCCACTACGATTGGCTCGTGAGGAATCGCCGAGATGGGAGACCCCGTTGCGATTCTCCTTCCCCGAGTTAGATGTGGCACAAGCTGCCAGTTGGCGTTACCTCTTCGCTCGTGGCGTGCTCCAGTACATGGGCGACTCCCGAGAAAAGATGGGCGATACTGAGCTCACGCTCCGCCGCCATGGAGATCGATGCGACGCCACCCGGGAGTCTGGAGCACCCGCTGCGCCTCTCGTCTCAGGCCACCAGTCCATCAGGTACTCTCATCCTCGCGCGCGCCCGAATCCGGTGATCACGGCGATGATCATCAGAGGGAAGAGCACCATGCCATAAAAGAAGTACGTGGCAATGCCCGTCCACGGCACGACGATGGCGAACGGGTATCGTTCGGCCACCTCGCCCTGCACGGCCACGGCGGCGACGATGCTCGCCGCATAAGGAAGAATGTAAGGGAATGAACAGGAAACGGTGTCCAGTAAATTCGCGCTTCGATACGGGCTCAAGCCGTGTCGCTTCCGTAAGATGTTGGCCAGCGGCCCCACCGTGATCATGGCCACGGTGTTGACCGAAACGCAGATATTGGCGAAGGTGATCAATCCGATGATCGCCGCTTCCGTTCCCCGCAACGTGTGGGCCACGGTGCGATCGAGCCAACCCATCAGCTTCTCCAGGAATCCTCCTGCCTCCATGACGCCGATCACCGTGACCAGGAGCAAGGTGAGAATGGCAATGGGCAATAATGCCACGGCGCCATCGACGGCGCTGCCCATCACATGCCCGTCACCGGTAGTCCGAAACACGCGCTCCAACGGAAAGACGCCGGTCGATGGGCCGACGATTAGCGCCGCGACGATCCCGGCGGTGAGCGCCGCCAGGAAATGACGACCACTCAAAGCGACGATGAAGACGATGACGGCGGGAATGAGCATAGGAAGCCCCGTGGGATCGGCCGTCTCGGCGAGCAACCGCTCGGCCTCGGCCTCGGCGATGTGAGAGTGACCGCCGCCGAACAAGAGGAACAACAGCATCGATATCCCGGCCGCGATGAGGACGTATTTCAGCCGCGAACGAACGACGCCGCCGATATCCGTCTCCTGAGTGGCCGCCGAGACGATGGTCGTATCCGAGATGGGCGCCAGATTATCTCCCAACGCGGCACCACTGAAGATCGCGCCCATGAGGGCCGCCGGATGGGCGCCCAGCACGATCCCCGCTGGATAGATGACGGCGGTGAATCCGACGATGGTCCCCAATCCCGTTCCCACTGACACGGCGAACACCGACGCCGAGATGAACACGGCCAGCGTGAACAGTGCGCCGGTCAAGTGCACCTTCCACCCCACCCAGACGATGGCCTCCACCAATCCCGAATTAGCCAGGATGCCCGAGAAGGCGCCCGCCCACAGCCAACAAACGACGGCGACCGTGGCCGTCCGATTGGCCATCAGCGAGAAGACCCGCTCACTGTAGGTGGCCATGTCGCGGCTGAACATCAGTCCCACCGAGAGACCGACCATCGCCGCGATGATCATCCCCTCGACGGCGGGCGCTCCTCGAATCACCAGCACCGCCGTCATGATGATGAAGATCAATAGCGGGAGTCCGCTCATCCAGGCCCCCCCGCGAAATGCGATCGGTTGCGATTGATCGCTCATTCCCGGTCCTCCTCGTTCGATGGTCTCCCTCCGCCGGCCTCATCGTGTTGTCTCGCGCCCGAGGCGTGCTGCATGTTACGGAACCCCTCGGCTCACGTCAACCGATGAGGGGAGAAAATGCCCCTCGCCTCGATATCCCACCTCATCGATCTGTCATCTCCCGTCGCTCCTCATCCTTTTTGCATCTATAGCTGATCGCATTGACATTATGCAACATGTGTTGTAATGTGAAAAGCGCCGACGCTCAGGCGAGCAGAATGCGGTCAGTTTCGATGGCCCGCCGCATCCGCCGGTTCAGGCTCCTGGCCGGGTCCGCGGTGAGCGTTGGTCCATCTCGCTCAAGGAGGAATGGTATGCACGACCGTCAGCCCTTCCGTCGATTCCGTTTCGCGTGTTTCTGGCTCGTCATCGTCGCCCTGCTCTCGACTGCCTCTATAGGGGCCCAACGGGAGCAGCGCAACGATCTCATCGCTTCCATCGATGCCATCGCTCAACAAGCGCTCAAAGAAGGACCTATCGCCGGTCTCTCCATCGCAGTGGCTAGAGGACCGCGCCTCATCCTGGCCAAAGGATACGGGTATGCGGATGTGGAGAATGACGTTCCGGCCACGGCGGAGACCGTCTATCGCATCGGATCCATCACCAAACAATTCACCGCCGTATTGATCATGCAACTGGTGGAGGCGGGGAAACTGCGCTTAGACGATCCCCTGACGAAGTTTCTTCCCGATTATCCCACTCATGGGCATCGGATCACGATCCATCACCTGTTGAACCACACTTCGGGCATCAAGAGTTACACGGGACTCGGACCGAAACTCTGGCAGACCACATTTCGCCTGGATCTCTCCCATCAGGAACTCATCGACTTATTCAAGAATGAACCGCTGGATTTTCCACCCGGTCAAGGATACGCCTACAACAACTCGGCCTATTATTTGCTGGGCGTGGTCATCGAAAAGGTCACCGGGATGAGCTATGCCGATGTGGTGGAAAAACGAATCTTCGGTCCCCTGGACATGAGCGGCTCCCACTATTGCCGGCAGCGCCCTCTGATTAAGCATCGGGCGCGAGGATACCAAGTGGTGAAGGGGAAACTGGTCAATGCTCCCCCCATCAGTATGCGCATTCCCGGAGCGGCTGGCGGCTTGTGTTCCACGGTGTTAGATCTGGTGAAATGGCAACGGGCGCTCATCGAACACCGCCTCATTAGCCGTGCGTCCTATGAACGTCTCATCACGCCGACGCAGCTCGCCGATGGATTGAAAGTCTCCTATGGATTCGGATTGGCCATGACGGAATTAGGGGGACACCGGCGAATCGGTCACGGTGGTTCGGTCAATGGCTTCACGGGCGTCACCTGGTACTATCCCGATGATGACCTGACGACCGTCGTGCTAACCAATACGGGAGGCTCCCGCGTTCCTCCCGCTCAGATCGAGGAACGGATTGCCCGCGCTATACTGAACCTGCCGGAGCCGGAGATAAAAGACATCGCTCTCAGTCCGGAGGAACGTCGTCGATATGTGGGAACGTATGCCGTGGGATCGCAGCGGATCACTGTCAGCGATGAGGGCGGGAAGCTCATTCTGAAGCAAGGGCCCGGACCGGGAATGACGCTTCTCTATCAAGGAAACGACATCTTCGTCTCGGCCTCTAACCCGCGGCTCCAACTGGAGTTTCATGTGCGCGGAGAGCGCGCCAGTGGGTTCACCTTCAAGCCGGGAGGAGCCCCCATCTACGTGGCCCGACGCGTCGCGACATCGAGATCGGCCGTCGAACCCTTCGATCTGCTCATCCGCGGAGGGACGGTGGTCGATGGCACGGGCGCTCCTCGATTCAAGGCTGACGTAGGCATTCGCGGCGGTCGGATTGTCTTTGTGGGTACAGCGCGAGACCGAACCGCCCGCGATACGATCGAGGCCGCCGGACTCATCGTCGCTCCTGGATTCATCGACGTTCATAATCACACGGCGCGAGCCATCGCCAATCCCGACAAGCGCTGGAACGAGGGGTTCATTCGCCAGGGTGTGACGACGATCGTCGGCGGCCCCGATGGGAGTCTGGAACCGGCCGAGATGAAGCGCCTCATCGCCGCCTATGAGCGAAACGGGATTGGGACCAACGTGGCGTTCTATGTGGGACATAACGCCATCCGCCGACGCGTGATGGGAATGGCTCGACGCGCTCCGACGTCCGCCGAACTGGCTCAGATGAAGGCGCTCGTGCGCGAAGGGATGGAGCTCGGGGCCGTCGGCTTGTCGACGGGCTTGATGTATCCACCGGGCATGTTCAGCGATACCGATGAAGTGGTCGCATTGGCCCGCGAGGTTGCTCCCTATCATGGGATCTACGACTCACACGTGCGCGATCCCGTGCACGCTCTGCTCGCCTCTGACAAAGAGGCCATCGAAATTGGCGAGCGGGCGGGAATCCCGGTCAAAATCGCTCATCTGAAAGCGGTAGGACTCCACAACCAGGGAGCGATCAAGCAGGTCATTGCGCTCATCGAAGAGGCGCGCGCGCGAGGCGTGAATGTGGTCTCCGATCAGTATCCCTACGATGGGGCGGCAACGGCCACGCTCCGATCGATCATCGTCGTGCCCGACGACCTCAAACGTCGACCGAATTTCGACCTCAAAGCGGCGCTCCGTGATCCTCATGAGCGACAACGCCTCAAGAGGGCCAGCGAAGAGGGGATCGACGGAGGCTTCGCCTGGCTCAAAGCCACCGGATACACGAGCATTCGTATCACCAGCAGCACGGATTATCCTCAACTGGTCGGCAAGTATCTCTCTCAACTCGCCGAGGAGCGGGGCGTGGACGGTTTTCAGGTGATCAGCGATCTCATCCTGGGGGCTACTGCTCCCATCGGCATCACATTGGGAGCGATCAAAGAGGCGGACGTGCGCGCACTCATGGTGCAGCCCTGGAATATGATCGCCAGCGATGGTGGATACGTCGACAGCCACAGCCGGGGGAACGGGCATCCTCGATCGACGGGCACATTCCCCCGCGTCCTCGGACGTTACGTCCGCCAACTCGGACTCCTGAAACTCGAAGAGGCCATCCGAAAGATGACCTCACTGCCCGCAGAGTTCCTCGGCTTTCGCGATCGAGGGCGCATCGCCGTGGGCTGGGCCGCCGACATCACCATCTTCGATCCCCAGACGATCATCGATCGGTCGACATGGGATCAGCCCCACCTCCTCGCCGAAGGGGTGCGCCATGTGCTGGTCAACGGCATTCCCGTTCTCCGAGATGGCCAACTCACCGGCCACGCCCCGGGACGGTTCCTCCCCAAACCGCGTTCTCCCCAGAACCCGAGGAGCGAGCGCCATTAACGCTGCGTTTCTCAAGAGCATCGATGTGGATCCGACGGTCGGCTAACATCAGGATGGCATGGTCATCAAGGCACAATCAATCCAGGGGTACTATCGCCGTGGGATATCGCGAGATTACACTTTGTTGTCGCGATGAACCGTTGATGAGATGGTCACCTCTTAGAGGCTATCCGAAGTGTCGCCA
>RFHM01000420.1 GCA_003696865.1 Acidobacteriota bacterium
CCGCCGGGCAGGCGCGCGAGCCATCGCAAGGCTCCCGAATGCTCGACCACCACATGCGGTTTCCCCAGCATCCAGGAGGCGCAAGCGCCGACTACGCCCGCCGGGATGAGCCAATGGGAGAGGATGATATCGCTCGCTCGCCCCAACCGCCACGTCCAGAGGAAAAAGGCGATCATATAGAATGGGAGCACCAACCAGGCCAGCCATTCCCGCCGGAGCGCAGCGCCGCTATCTGACGTCGAATCCAGAATCTGAGCGCGTCGAGGAAGGAGGTATCCAAACCGTCGCAGGGAAAAGCCGTCCCATTCTTCTCTCACTCCGGCCGAAGAGGTCGGCGGCGTCAGGATGATGACCCGGTAGCGAGGCGACAACGCCATAGCCAGTTGACGAAGATAATCACACGTCGTATCGTCCGGTCCACGAGGGAACGAACTGGTGAGCATGAGAAGGGTCGGCTTCCTCTCCATACGTCACATCCACGTTGTCATCGTCAATTGAGGCCCGTCCGGTCACGCTTCTGGTAGAAGCGGCGTCATCCCAGGTACCCTAAGCTCCTCAACCGCGCCTCGATCTCTGCCTCCTCTTCTGGGGTGAATTCAACCTCTGGTCGGGGAGCGGCTCCATTCACGGCAGGCACAAATCGCGGTGCGTGTCTCTGGCGGTAGGTGGTATCGAACAACTCCTCGACGACCCGGCCGTCGACGTCATCGGGGATTTCTATGCCCAGTTGATAGAGGAGGGACGGGAGCACGTCATAGATTTTCAATCCCGTCAATTGGACGCCGGACCGGAGATATCGGCCTCGGGCGATGAAGATCCCTTGCATGCGATGACTGCCCGAGTTGCCGAACGCCTCGGTGACGAACCGATTGGAGTGAAAATCGGTATTCCCCAACGCCAGATAGCGCATATCCTGGGGCAGGAAGCAGATATCTGGGGCTTCGTCCCGGTGATGCCCCCGATACAGTTCCTCCCGCGTCCAAATGGGGCCGATCAATCTCCGGCCGGTCTCCGGATCGCACAGCCGTCGGAGGCGATCGATGATCTCCGCCCTCACCTGCTCGTATTCCCGTCCCGGTTCGACGATGCCTTCCGGCTCGCGCCCCTTCACGTTGATGAAGATCTGCCCATAATTGCCTCTACTGTAGGCCGTGGTGTGAGCCCAATCGACATCCTCGAAAGAGAGAAACAGCTTGCTCAGCAATCCCACCGACCCCGGTTGCATGGTCACTCCACGAGGGGGACGAACGCGGGCCAACAGCGGATGTCGAGAGAGGCGATAGGCGCGCTCGGGCGTGAACCCACACCGGAACAGCCAGCGTTTCAAGCGCGTCTTGGCACTCCGCTTGAAGCGAAGGAAGCCTTCCTGGAAGAGCCACAAGTTGAACGCACAGTACTTGTGCACCGGGCCGAATCCGTGATCGGAGACGATCCAGACCGAACAGGACGATCCTGCCTCCTCCACCATGTGAGAAATCTGCTTGTCCACCTGTTCCCAATAGTCGTAGACCCGCGCGGCGTAGGTTTCGCTCTCCCGCCGGTCGAATCGAGGATGGGTTGGGTCGATCACATGCCACAACTCATGTTGAATGCGATCGGTTCCCCAGATATGGGTGATGAAAACGTCCCAATCATACTGGCGCATGAGGTAGCGATTGACTTGCGATTTATACTCCAGCTCATCGAGCAACTCATCGACCACGGCATCGATGTTCCCTGGAGCGTAAGTCTCGGTGAGGTAGAGACGATAGGGCCCGAGAATGCCTTCGATCTCGTCGAGCAAGTGACGCGGATGAGTGAAATCGCGGCGTCCCCGGGGCGTGAGAAAGTCGGCGATCATGAGCCCGTTCACCTCGCTGGGCGGATAGGTGCACGGGAAATTGGTCACGATGACCCGTCGCCCGGCCCGGCTGAGGATGTCCCAGAGCGCCTGGCCATCGCGCGCCGCCGCGTTGGCGGCCACGAACGAACGTCTCCCCCGACGCGGCAAGATGAATTCGAAGATGCCATGTTTCCCCGGATTCTTGCCCGTGGCCAACGACGTCCAGGCCACGGCGGTGATGGGAGGGAAGGCGCTCTCCAATTCGCCTCTGACTCCCTCCCGAAGCAGGCGGGCCAGCGTCGGGCATCGCCCGTCGGACACGAGGCGATCGAGCCAATCAAACGTCACCCCATCCAGGCCGATCAGGAGAACTTTCTCATTCATGGTGATCCCGCCTTGTCTTGGAATGGCTGCATTGTAGGAGAGCACGGGGGAGAAGTCAACAGCCTGTCAGGGCCACATTCCGCCCACGAGCATCGCCTCGGACGCCGGCCATCCGGTGAGCCTTGACGATCACTTCGATCCTCCTACGGTGACGATGGCCCGGGCGCTGGCCACATTATCGGCGCCATCTCGAACGCGCACGGTGATGGTGTGTTCTCCCGGCGATAATCCGTCGATGACCAGATCGAATCGCTCTTCCGGCGCATCCAAGATCCCGTCGACCGAGAGCATCTGTCTGGGATCGATATTATCGACGAGATATTCGGCCATGGTGATGGGCGTGGCACTATCCCGCGCCGCGAATCGCAGGCGAACGCTCCCATCGGATTGCACGTCGGCGCTCACCATCTCGATCCGCGGTGGCGTGTTATCGATTTCGAACCACTCGGTCACCCGCTCGGCCCGCAACGCGCGATCCGGAGGATTGGAGGGCTCATCGCTGGCGACGATTTTCACCCGATAGTACCCGTCGGGCAACTGGGTCGTATCCCAGGAATAAAACGTATCGGTCAACTCGTCTTTCATCAGTTTCCAGGCCGTCTCCCCTTCTCCGCGAATGTAGACGCTGTAGACCAATTCATCATCGTTGGCGTCGCTGGCCGTCCAGGTAATGGTGCGGAAGCCCTCCTTGACGACTTGACGAGGAGGGACTTGACTGGCCTTTTGCCGCTGCCGACGAGTGCGATTGGTCTGCGCCTGCGATGAGGCGCTCCCGCCACTGGACGTCGTACTGGAGACGGTGGTCACCGCCTGGACGGTCCCATAGCTGGGGACTTTCTCGAAGGCGATATCCGGGGGTTGGAGGATCAATGATTCGATGCGTGGCGCGACATTTCGAGGCAGGTATGCGAGCTCCACGCTATCCACCACCGGTGTTTCTGCTCCCGATGAGCTGGTGAGGACCAGCTTCCACTGAATGAACCTCGCCGGGGGACTGGTGATTTTCTCTCCTCCGGCTCGAGTGAGCGCACCCGACCACGGGCTCCACGTGTTATCCGGCTCCCGGGTATTTCCGCTCCGGGTGAACAAGGTGACGCTGGTGCCCGCAGGAACCCGTTGACGCCAGCGAATGAGCCCCCATTGAGAAAAAGTGGCCGTATCCTTGACCGAGGAGACCAGGCTTCCTTCCCGAGCATAGCCGGACTCCACAGCGAACAGTCGCGCCAGATTGCTCGTCGCCGCATACACCAACGGGCGTCGTCGGCTCACCAAGAGCGCGGTCACCTGACTCGGTTCCACCCGGGTGAGCAGCGCGCTCCGAGTCCCATCGGGTTCGATCTGATAGATGACGCCCTCATCGCCCGTCCCGGCCAACACGCCCCGGGAAGGCCAGAACGCCACCGAGAACACCGTGGCCTTGTCCGATTTCCAGATCTCCTGGGGAAATCCATCGGGAGTGATGCGAAAGATGCGGCTCCCCGGAATCTCGGCCTTCGTCTTGGCTGCCGCCGCGGCGCCGGCCTGTTGCCCCAAAGATTGACCGCTGCTGGTGGCGCTGATGGTGATCACGGTGGACAGTGACGACGTGGTGGTCGTCGTGGTGGCCTCCGCCTCTTTCTTCACCGCTCCAATTCCGGCGGCATAGATGGTCCCATCCGGCGCGACGGCGATGGACGTGATCTCGGCGACCGGAGCGTCATAGAGAATGAATGGCTGACCATCTGGCGTGAGGCGGAATAAGCGGGCCTGACCCTCGCTCCCGGCGAGGAGATTCCCTTGGGCATCGATGGCCAGGCAACGAATGTGTTTTTCTTCGCTATCGAAGAACACCGACCCTTGGCCTCGCCGATCGACGCGATAGATGACGCCGTCTTCGCCGGTTCCCACATAGAGCCTCCCTTGCCGATCGATGGCCAGGGCCCAGATATACTTCGCCGGTGGATCATAAAACACGCGACTCTCGCCGTCGGGAGCGACGCGATAGACTTTCCCGTCGGGCGAGGTCCCGACGTACAGGTTATCCTCGGCGTCCACGGCGAGAGCGTGGACTTCCATTTCCGGAGCATCGAAGAACAGACGTCCTTCCTGGCCATCGTAGACGTATACCTTGCCCTCGTTGCCACTGCCCAGGAACACGCGCCCGCGAGAATCTTCGGCCATCGACCAGAAGAAGGCGTCTGCTCCCTGATACAACTCATCGAGCTTGGGCGCCAGTTGAATGTACCCGTCGGAACGAATGGTGATATTGGTCGGCGTTCCTTGCTCGAATTCCTCGGCGCGATCTTGTTGCCAGAGTTGCGTCGTGCTGGCCCACACCGAGATCATCGATGCGAGCAGGATCACCCCAATCGTTATGAAACTTCTTCTCATCATCGTCATCACTCACTCCCTGTGAGGGTCGAAC
>RFHM01000421.1 GCA_003696865.1 Acidobacteriota bacterium
CACCATCTTTGAAACGATTACTGGCGTGGCTGAGAGGCGGGGAAACAGATTGACACAGCGAGAGGCGGAGAATAGCCCACAGATTTTCGCGGCGAAAGGCGGGATGTACCCAGATGGACACCCCACGGCTGGACGGCGGGGAGACCTCACTGTCCACCCTCGTTCCGGGAATCCCAATCAGCAACTGATCCCTCACGAAAAATTTTTCACGCATTGAAATGATTTTCACGCCCAATTGCGTCTGTATTATAATGGAAGACGTAATCGCACGAAGACACGTGCGTCAAATGTGGGTGATGGGGGCCAACATGAAACCGAAGGTCTAGAGCCACTCTTATTCAGGGGGTGGGGCGAATAATGGGCAATACGGCTTTAGGTCGCTCAATCTTCAGGGTGGTGTCCACGCTCTCGTTGATTCTCGCCGCGGAGTGGGGACAGGCCGTCAGGGCGCAGCAACTCCCCATCCGTCATTATGGAGTCGCCGAGGGCCTCCCCCATGGGGCGGTCCCATCCATCTACCAGGATTCCAGAGGCTATGTGTGGTTTGCCACCTGGGGGGGACTCAGTCGCTTCGATGGGCATCGCTTCACCAATTACGACGTTCGACATGGCCTTGGACACATCATCATCAATGATGTCGTTGAAGATCGGCGCGGACGGCTCTGGGTGGCCACCAATGGGGGAGGCGTCGCTCGATTGCTCGAACCTGAAGTCGAGGGGAGCTCATCCGGGACTCGCACGGCATCGTCACATCGATCGCTGTTTGTGAGCTA
The DNA here is from genome assembly GCA_003696865.1 of Acidobacteriota bacterium. Lineage (GTDB taxonomy): Bacteria > Acidobacteriota > Blastocatellia > HR10 > J050 > J050. The sequence continues at coordinate 774 of RFHM01000421.1, forward strand.
CCGAGTCGGCCCGAACGTCCTCTCCAACAGAGTCAACAAACTGCTGTTTGATCGCCAGAATAACCTCTGGTGCCTGACCGATGATGGGCTTTATCGCTGTCCGGCCGACGCCCTTGAGCATCCTCGATTCGAGCGCATTCCCGGGCGGGAAGCCCACGCCTTCCTTCCTCGCGCAGCGCTGGTCGATGGGTGGGGGCGGCTCTGGTTCGGCACCGGCGATGGCCTGATCCAGGTTCATGAGGGGCACATGATCGCGTATGGCGCCGAGGACCGCGTGGGTGAACAGGAGATTGTGAGCATCATAGAACATCCTTCGGGACGCCTTCTGGTGGCTCACCGCCAAGGAGTGTTCCAATACATGGAGGCCACCGATGGCCTCGCCGAGGGATCGTGGAAGTCGTTACCGATCAAGCTCCGCCACGGCCAGTTCATTCAGGCTATGATCGCCGAGCCCGATGGGACGCTCTGGATCGGCACCAACAAAGGACTCATCCGATACCGGTCGGGCGATCAGCGACTCTACACAGTGGCCAATGGCCTGCCGAGCGACGATATCTGGTCTCTCTGCTGGACGCGGGAGGGCATCCTCTGGGGTGGGACGGGCGGCAATGGGGTTTTCCGGCTTTCCCCGGAACGGATAATCAATTTCACCCAGTCCGAGGGATTACCCGATGTGAATATCCGGAAGATCCTGCAAGCCAGGAGCGGAAGGATTCTGCTGAGCACGCTGAGTGGACTGGCCGAAATCCGAAATGGTCGCATCCGCCCGATCAGAAGGTCCCAGACGCCGCCGTTCGATCAGATCAAACATCGGATCATCCAGGATGATCATGGCCATTGGTGGATTGGAACTGAGAAGGGGCTCTATTATTTCCCTGGCCCAGAGCTGCGGCTGGCCGACGGCCGGCACCTTCTACGGAATCTGAGTGTTTCGGCGATTTGTCGCGCTCCTGATGGCGATGTCCTGGTCGGCCTGAGAGATGGAACCGTGTATCGCTTCGAGAGCGGCGATGGCCGACCGCACGGCCGGCCGGTGAAGTTGACCGGGGCTCCCAAGGCACCGGTCATCGTGATGCTCGTCGACCGATCGGGCGCGCTCTGGCTGGGCTGGCATGAATACTTCGGGCGGTGGCGAAACGGTCAGCTCCGGCTGTTTCGTCCGACCGAGGGATTGCCCGAGACGCGGCCGCGCGTCTTCTTCCAGGACAGTCGCGGATGGCTGTGGATCGGCTTGCGCTACCAGGGCGTCTCGGTGGTCAGAGATCCCACCGCCGCTCATCCCAGGTTCATCAATTACTCGATGGAGCATGGTTTGTTAGGTCATACCGTATGGGCCATCGCCGAGGATGAGTTCGGCCGGATCTATCTGGGCACCGAGCGAGGGCTCAATCAGTTCGATCCGCGGACCGGTCGGATGGACTGTCTCACGGTCGGCGACGGATTGGTGAGCGATCACGTCCAATACTGCTTCAAGGATGCTCATGGGAATATGTGGATTGGCACGGTGGCGGGACTCTCCAAGCTCACGCCACGCGCCAGAACGGTTTCCACTCCCCCGCCGCCCATCTACTTGACGCGGATTCAGGTGGCCGGAGAGGAGCTGTCGCTGCCGCCGCGGGGCGCGCGCCGGTTGCCCGCTCTGACGCTCTCGGCCGGTCAAAATCATCTGCGCATCGAGTATGCGGCCGTGTGGTTTCGGGATGAACCGGCGCTTCGGTATCAATACAAACTGGAAGGCGTGGATCGGGACTGGAGCCCGCCGAGCGAGGCGCGCTCGGTCACCTACGCCCGATTGGCGCCGGGGGCCTACCGGTTCCTGGTGCGGGCCGTCGCTCCGGATGGGACGATCAGCCCTGAACCGGCGGGATTCTCGTTCCGCATCCTCCGGCCGGTCTGGCAACGGTGGTGGTTCATCGCTCTGATCTTCATCGCCATCGTCGGCGCCGGATATGGACTGCATCGCTATCGGGTGAAGCAGCTACTCGAATTGGAGCGGATGCGCACGCGCATTGCTGCCGATTTGCATGATGATATTGGGGCGAGTCTCTCGGAAATCGCTTTGCTCAGCGAGGTACTGAAGCGGCGGGTGGCCTCATCTGTTCCCGAAGCCGGGGAGGTGCTCGCCCAGATTGCCGAGCGCGCGCGTCAATTGGTGGATATCATGGGCGACATCGTGTGGTCGATCGATCCGCGGCGCGATGCGCTGCAGGACGTGATCTTTCGCCTCCATGCCCTGGCGTCGGACCTGCTCGAAGCCGGCGGCATAGGTTGCCACATCGAGTTGCCTCCGCATCCGGAGCGGATCAAGCTCAACTTCGAGCAGCGCCGTCATCTCTACTTGATCGTCAAGGAGGCGATGCACAATGTGGTGCGCCATGCGGCGTGCCGCTCGGTGTGGATTCGCGTCCGGGTTGATGATCATCGCTTGTGGCTCGAAATTCAAGATGATGGGCGAGGTTTCGATCCTCAGCGCGTACAGAGTGAGGGGAGATCCAACGGAAATGGACTGGGGAATATGCAAAGGCGGGCGGCGGAACTCGGCGGTCGGTTAGACATTGCGTCTATCCCGGGACAGGGAACGTGCGTCCGATTGACCATGCCGCTCGGCTGAGATCGAGGGCGGGCTCAGAGTCGGCCCCCCGTTGGGAAGCACTCATGGGCCGATGTCCCCCACATTGCCAGCCCTGACGAATGACATTCCCGTTCACATCGACGGGATGAAGATGGAGTAGCGCAAGCTGACAGCTTGCGCCACCCTCTATTTTCGAAGGGGTCGTCCATGGCGCGTCCGAGCCACATTGAGGAGATGAAAAGAGCCGGTAGGGAGATCTTTGCGTTCTTTGCGCCTCAGCGGTGATTTTCCCGGGCGCGAATCCGCTTCCAGGCGAACACCGATTTCGCTCGCTCCTCTGAGGCCGCTGGGGTGGAGGGCGGCAATGGGACTACCCGGTCATTCTCGGTTCGTTGCACCCCTTGGGCTGAAC
>RFHM01000422.1 GCA_003696865.1 Acidobacteriota bacterium
GAATTGGATCGCGCCCGAGCCGACGCCCGGTTGAAAAAGATCACCTATGAGCGTCTTCAGAGCGTTCGACAGGAGGAACCGGACGTCCTCTCCCAACAACGAGTGGATGAAGCGCGAGCGGCGTTCGATGTGGCTCAAGCCATGGTCGCCGTGGCCGAGAGCCAGATCGCCGTGGCCGAGAGCGAAGTCGCTCGAGCCGAAGCGAACCGAGCACGGCTCACGAAGCTGATGGAGTACGCCCGTATTCGCGCTCCGTTCAACGGCGTGGTGACCAAGCGATACGTCGATCCCGGCGCGCTCATTCAACGGGCGCTCTCGCAAAAGGATGTTTCTCCCATCGTCACCATCGCGCGCACGGATCGATTGCGCCTCGTCATCGATGTTGCCGAGTCAGACGTTCCCTATGCCCGGCCGGGGCGTTCGGTCACCTTCACCGTGGATGCCCTCCCCGACCGGGTTTTCAAAGGGACGCTCACTCGCGTGGCACGCGCCCTCGATCCCAAGACGCGCACGATGAGAGCCGAGATCGACGTCGCCAATCATAAAGGGGTACTCCATCCGGGAATGTACGCTCATGTCACCCTCGTTCTCGAGCGGCGGAAAGGTGTGCTCACCGTGCCCGCCGAGGCGCTCCTCATCGAAGGAGGTCGCACCTCCGTCTACACAGTTCGCGATGGCCGCGCCCGGCGCATCATCGTGGAACGAGGACTCGACGATGGTATCAGAGTCGAGATCATCGGCGGATTGACCGAGCGCGACCCGGTCATCATCGGCGGCCATCAAGCGGTCCATGACGGCACGCCGGTGACCATCACACATTCATGATGGGAGACGAGCTTTCTGCTTCTCCGACCAGTCCCAAGATGAACGCGTCGAGATGACGATGAAGAGAGCCATGCGCGAGTTGCTGACTCGCGCTGCGACAGCGCCAGAGGAGGAGTACAGCGATGACAAAACGAGAGAGAGAGATGGTCATGATCGTGCTGCTCGTGTGGTCTCTGTGTCTGCCCGCCAGGGCGCAAACCTCATCGAATCCACTTCCGAGGTTGACGCTCGATGAAGCCATCCGGACGGCACTCCGGGAACATCCCGACGTGAAACGAGCGCGAGCCGCTCTGGAAGCAGCCCGAGCGCGCACCGCTCAAGCTCGGGCCGACTATTTCCCGCACATCAGCGCCTCGGGTTTCGGCAAACAGGGACTCTCGGGAGCATCGGGGGCGCTCGGACTCAGCGGTCTGGTCACTTCGCCATTATTCCGCGACCTGGGCGCCTCGGCGACTCTTTTCCAGAATATTTATGACTTCGGTCGCACGGCCCACCAGGTCATAGCCACTCGGTGGGCGGCCATATCGCTGGAACGCGCCCTGGAAGCGCAACGCGCCTGGGTGACGCTGAACGTCGAACGGGCATACTATCGGGCATTACAAGCGCAACGATTGGTGGGAGTGAGCCGCAAGGTACTCCAGGAGCGACGACTGACGGCGCGACGGGCGGCCGCTTTCCATCGAGCCGAGTTGACCTCCAAGGTCGATGTGACGTTGGCCGAAGCCAACGTCGCCCAAGCCGAACTCGACCTCATGCGAGCCGAAGAGCAATTGGCCACGGCGTTCGCCGAACTGAATCATGCCATGGGCATCATCGGCGAACCGGCTTATCAATTAGAGGAACCGAAGATCGTCATCGAACCCCTCCCGGATCTGGCCGCGTTGCTCGACGAGGCCGCGCGACGACGACCCGATCTGTTGGCCCTGGACGCGCAAATTCGAGCCGATGAACAGATCGTCGCCCGAACCCGAAGCGAGCGCCGGCCGAGATTCGTCGGTTTGTGGAGCGGCGGCTGGGTTCGATTCAGCACGTATTCCATCGGCCGATTGATGCTCGGCGCGCTGGGCCTCTATGTGCCCCTGTTCACCGGGGGGCAGGTGAAAAATCGAATCAAGGAAGCCCAAGCTCGCCTGGAACAAACGCGCGCCACCTATGAGAAGCTCGCCCAGGATGTGCGCCTACAGGTGCAGCGCGCGTATCGCGCTCTGCTGACGGCGAGAGAATCCATCGGCGTCAACCAACGACTCGTCGAGCGAGCCCGCGAGGCTCGCCGGCTCGCTCAACTTCGCTACCGCGCCCAGTTGAGCTCATTTGTCGAACTCCTCTCGGCCGAAGCCGAGGCCGCTCGGGCCGAAGCCGCCTATGCGGAATCCCGCTACACCTATAAGATCGCTCAAGCCGTCCTCCGCTACGCCAGTGGGGAATCTGTTCACCGCTGATCGATTCGATCGATGCACGCCGAGTGGATCGCGGGCACTGTGGTTGTGCCGTACGGAGATGCCAGTTGAGACCATCGCTCATGACGCCGATTGGGAACTCTCCCCTCTCGATCAACGCACCTCGGCGCATCGGTCCCATTGCCAATTCAGGCCCGAGCGAGTACAGTAGATCACTCATGAGCGAGAAGAAGAGGGCGGCGCTCATCATCGGCCTCGGTTTCCTCCTCCTCGGTGGAGGAGTGATGATGGCGTTCATGTCGGCGAAACGAGCCTCTTCATTCGATCGGACGCGTTCCGCCGATGAGCAACGGAGTGATCCCATGATGGCGTTCATCGCTCGACAACGGCGTCGAGGCAAAAAACCCAATCGACTCATCCACGAGAAGAGTCCTTACCTCCTCCAACACGCTTTCAATCCCGTCGATTGGTATCCCTGGGGTCGGGAGGCATTCGAGCGAGCACAGAAGGAAAATAAACCGATCTTCCTCTCCATCGGCTATTCGACCTGTTACTGGTGCCACGTGATGGAGCGTGAAGTCTTCGAAAACGAAGAAATCGCTGCCCGGATGAACGAGTATTTTGTGAACATCAAAGTGGATCGAGAGGAGCGACCGGACGTCGATCGCGTCTACATGTCCGCCCTGTTGGCGTTGACCGGAAGTGGGGGCTGGCCGATGTCGATGTTCCTCACTCCCGATCTGAAGCCCTTTTATGGAGCCACCTATATCCCCCCGGAGCGCTTTCGCTCCCTCATCGAGCGCATCCATCAACTCTGGATGACCGAACCGGAGCAGATCCTCACTTCCAGCGAGCGACTCACCGACTTCCTCAAACAACATGCTGTGGTGACCGGACGGCCCGTCGCCCTGAAGGAATCCATCCTCACCAAAGGATTTCAGGCCTTTCATGCGCAGTATGACGAGCAGTACGGTGGATTCGGCACACGACCGAAGTTCCCCCGACCGGCGACATTCTATTTCCTCCTGCGATATTTTCACCGATTCGGCGAACCCAAGGCGCTTGATATGACGCTCTCTACGCTACGCCGAATGGCCCAAGGTGGCATCCACGATCACCTTGGGGGTGGCTTTCATCGTTATGCCGTCGACCGGGCGTGGCGGGTCCCGCACTTCGAGAAAATGCTGTATGACCAAGCGCAACTAGTGCGCGCCTATCTGGAAGCCTACCAGATCACCCACGACGAGTTCTATGCCTC
>RFHM01000068.1 GCA_003696865.1 Acidobacteriota bacterium
GTCGCCTTCCCATCGAACACGGCATCGACGATGGCCTCGCGATCAATCGCCCAAGCGACGGCCCGACGAAACGCGGCCTGGCCGAACCAGGCCCGTTTGACCGGGTCGACGTAGGGTTTCCCCGTCTTTGGATGGCGACCTGAATTCAGGTTGAACCACAGTAACTCGCTGATCAGGCTGGGACCGAGATCGACGACCTCCACTTCTCCCCGCCCGACCTGGGCCTCCAGCGCTCGGGCGTCGGCCGGCCGAATGGGATAGACCAGATCAACTTCTCCCTGCTGAAGCTTCAGTAGACGAGTCCCCCGATCGGGAATGATGAGGAACTCGATGCCCTCCAGATAAGGCAAGGCCTCTCCTCGTTCATCGCGCTTCCAGTAGTGAGTATTCCTCACCACCACCGTGCGCTGGCCGGGCTCGTAGGCCTGCAGGCGGAAGGGCCCGGCACCGACAATCTGCGCCGGCGGCGTCGCCACCCCCCAGGCCGCCTCGAACTTCCCCTCTCGATAGAGCGGCTCGAGAATATGCCGCGGGAGGATAGGGACGTTATCGAACAGGCTCTGTGCATCGGCATAGGGTTCGGGGAACGTGAACCGAACCGTGCGCCCATCGAGTTTCTCGACCTTGATCGGCTCGCCGCCCACGCGGAGAATGTCGGCTATCGATGAAGGAATCTCGGGATCGTAGATGACCTGGAAAGTGAAGACGACATCATCGGCGGTCAGCGGATGGCCGTCGGCGAACCGGACGCCCGGACGCAACCGCATGGTGAGCTGACGACCATCGGGCGAAAATTCGACTCGTTCGGCCAGCTCCAACTCGGGACGCTGCGTTCGGTGATTGAGGCGAATGAGCGTGGCGTGCAGACAATTGAGAATGGTGATGGTATTGTTGTCGTCGGCCACTAACGGATTGAAGCTGAGCGGGCCCGACGACTGCGCGACCACCAACCTCCCTCCGCGAGTTGGACCGGATGGTTGCTCCGCATTCCACTGACAGGAGGAGGAAGCGAAGAGAATGGCGACGAGAAGGGCGAGTGCTCGGCGTGCTGGTTTCATGGTCGCTTTTCCTGTATGCTTTGTCCGTTGTGCCTGGTTCTCAGGAGCCGAGAGCCAATGGCCTGGATCTTGAAGCTTGGCGTAAACGCCGTGCTCTCCGCTCCACGCTCCGGGCTCTGTGCTCCGCGCTCCTTTTGCGGACCAAGCACCACGAGATTATACGGCTCGTCTGAGAGAGATCAAGCCATGGCCAAATTGCTCGCCAGGCGATTGGCACAGGCCATCCCGTTGCTTTTCGGGATCTCGTTGCTCAGCTTCCTCATCGTGGCGCTGGCGCCGGGTGATCCGCTGGCCCATCTGGCGACCGATCCGCACATCTCGCCACAAACCATCGAAGCGCTGCGACATCGACTGGGGTTGGATGTGCCGGCGCACATCCGATACTGGCGCTGGTTGGTCGGCTTGCTCCATGGCGATTGGGGCATCTCGCTCCAGTATCGCATTCCCGTCTCGACGCTCATCGCCACGCGGGCTCTCAACACGCTCATTCTGAGCCTGAGCGCGACGCTGGTGGCCATTCTCATCGGCGTCCCTCTGGGCATCATCGCTGCCGTGCGCCGCCAGAGCCTCATCGATCGGGCGTGCGGCTGGTTGAGCACGATCTCGCTCTCCACGCCGCGGGTTTTTCTTGGATTGCTGGCGCTTCTGCTGGCGGCCAAGACCGGTTGGTTCCCCATCGGCGGTCAGCATTCGGCGGCGTTCGACCGCCTGACGAGCGTCCAACGACTCCTCGATGCCCTGCACCATCTCATCCTGCCGGCGCTCGTTCTGAGCCTCGCTCCTCTGGCCGTCTACCTCCGCCAGATGCGAGGACACTTGCTGGAGACGCTCGATCAGGAGTACGTGCGGACGGCGCGAGCCAAAGGACTCTCCCGGTCGGCCGTCATTCTGAAGCATGCGCTGCGACCGGCGCTCAATCCGGTCATCACGTTGTTCGGCTATTCCATTGGCAATTTGTTGAGTGGATCGGCGCTGGTGGAAACGATCATGGCGTGGCCCGGCGTCGGCCAAATGACCGTCCAGGCCGTGTTCGCTCGCGATATCTATGTGCTCATGGCGGCGGTGATGGTCACCTCCCTGTTGCTCATCGTGGGGAATATGATCGCCGATCTGTTGCTGGCCGCCAACGACCCCAAGATCAAGCTGGAGGCCTGATTCATGAGCGAAGAGGTCCCCGTCCAAAGCCGAGACTGGCCAGGCGAACGAGTTTCGCCCCCGACCCCCCGAAGCTGGACCGGCCACCACCGCGCGATCATCCTCGTCCTGGGAACGCTCGGCCTCATGGCCGGATTCGCCGAATTCATCGCGCCCTACGATTATCGCACACAACACCGCGCAGTCATCAACCTCCCTCCCATGCCCGTTCATTTCGTCGATGCCCAGGGCCGCTTTCATCTGCGCCCATTCGTCTACGCCATCACCCGAGTGCCTGGAGCCCAGCGCCGATATGCGGAAAACACCGAGGAACGACATCCCATTCGCTTCTTCGTTCGCGGCGAGCCTTACCGTCTGTGGGGCATCATCCCCGGTTCCCGCCATCTGTTCGGCGTCGCTCCGGGGAGTTCGGTTCGCCTCCATCTGCTGGGTACTGATCAATTGGGACGGGATGTCTTCTCGCGACTGGTGTATGGCTCCCGGGTGACGCTGAGCATCGCGCTGGCCAGTTTGCTCGCTTCTCTTCTGCTCGGACTGGCTGTAGGAGGCATCTCCGGCTACTTCGGTGGCCGGATCGATGCCCTGTTCATGCGATTCGGCGAACTGGTGCAGTCCATTCCGGCCATCTTCCTCATCCTGGCGCTGCGGGCGGCCTTTCCGCTGGAGATCTCGTATGGGAAGACGGTGCTCATGCTGGTGGCCATCTTCGCGCTGGCCAGTTGGCCAGAAGTCGCCCGTCTGGTCCGCAGCGATGTGCTCTCGGTCGCCGGTCGCGAGTTCGTCCTCTCGGCCCGCGCCGCCGGTGCCACTGACGGCTGGATTCTCCGACATCACATCCTCCCTCACGCCCTCACACCGGCCATCATTCAAGCAGCCATCATCGTCCCCTCATTCATTCTGGGCGAAGCCGCCCTCTCCTTCCTGGGCGTCGGCGTTCAGGAGCCGCAACCGAGTTGGGGCAACATGCTGGCGGCGGCCCAGGATCTCACCGTCTTGCTCACGGCGTGGTGGATGCTCATCCCCGGACTGGCCATCTTCGTCACCGTAGCCGCCTTCACGGCCCTGGGCGACGCCATCCGCGACGCCCTCGACCCCCGCTCCAGCAGCCGCCCACAAGGATGGGGATGAACCCTCCCACCAAGGCAGAGACCCCAACACCTCCCTCACTCCGGGTCGAAGCCGGGGGATTCAGTCCGGGATTTCCACTCCGACTCCATGTCGCTTAAATGCCTCATATCGTGTGAACCTCTCGTGACACCAGATGACACCCTGCGTCACATATTTTCACAGAAATTTCGCCAGCGGCCACGAGCTTCTATCACAGTAACCGGTGAGGGGGAATCCCCCTGTTCGATGAGGGGGAGTCCCCTCACCGGAGATGGGTCGTCAGGATGGGGGCCTGGCGATGATCGTCTACTGCAGCGAGTGACTGACTGAGGGGACTTCCCCTCATCAGACCCGCCCGCGCCGGTTGTCACAGCGATGCGACCATTTCAGCAACCTCTTCAAGGATGGTACGTTAGAGCAATAGCCGAGGCATCGGTCGAGTTTGGCATGCCATTTGCAGATGGGAGGTCGCCGACAGTGGTTGAGGAGGAGAGAGTGATGAGCTTCAGGTTGAGCGATGAGCCGGGGCAGTGATTGCGGGTGAGTCTGGTGGTGGCGGCCGGTCTGCTGGTCGGTCTGCCCATCGGCCCCCACGCCGCCCCACCCGCCCCTCAAGCCAGCATCACCGTGCTGACGCCCAACGGTGGCGAGGTCTGGCCCCTGGGCAGCCGCCAGACCATCCGCTGGACCTCCACCGACATCACCGGCCCGGTGCGCATCCGCCTCAAACGCGGCCTGCTGTGGTAGACGCTGTTCGATCAGGTGCCCAATACCGGCCAGATCGACTGGACGGTCGATGGCTCAACCACCACCGCGGCGCGCATCCGCGTCCTGAGCCTGGCACAACCGACCATCCGCGATGACAGCGATGCCCCGTTCAGCATCGTCGTCGCCCCCACGTTGACGGTGACCGCCCCAAACGGCGGCGAACAGTGGGCCGTGGGCACCGAGCAGGAGATTCGCTGGACGACCAATCTGCGCGGCGGCTCGGTGCACCTGGA
>RFHM01000423.1 GCA_003696865.1 Acidobacteriota bacterium
ATGACCTATACTTACGACCTCTCGATGCGACGCTTCAGCCTCATGAAAAGCCAGCCCTGGGAGGGCATTGTCGTCCACCCTGGAGGCACTCTGTTGGTTCTGCTGGCCATCACCGCTTTCTTCACTGTGCCGCTCGCTATCCGCGGATTACCATTAGATAACTCGCCGGATACCCTATTGGTCAGTCATGATGAGACGCTCACTGAGTATCAGGAGGCCATGGAGATATTCGGCGATGACCGCACTATGGTGTTGGCCATGAAGGTCGATGATGTGTTCACCCCCTTCGTGATCAAGCGCCTCCGAGCCCTCACCCGTCGAGTCGAGAGCGTCCCAGGCGTCGCACGCGTGGTGAGCTTGACCAATGTTGATCGGACTGAGACGGTGGGGGATCGAATCAACGTGGCGCGACTGATTCCTGCGCGTTCGACCGCCGACGAGTTGAAGCGCATCGCCGATGAGGTTCGGCAGGATCGATTCATTGTGGGAAACCTGGTGTCGCGCGATCAACGCATGGCCACGGTCACGGTTTTCTTCGCCCCGAAGATTGGTGCTGACAGGGAGAAAGCGGCCGTTGCCCGGATCGAGCGGATCGTTCAGACCGAGTTCGCCGATGAGTCGATATATTTTGTGGGGCTCCCTTACATGGACTATCGCAATGACATCCATGTGACGAGGGATCTCATGAGATGTGCTCCCTTAGCGATTCTCCTCATCGTGGTGACCTTTTTTATTGCCTTCCGTTCCTGGCAGGGCGTCGTCATGCCACTCGGCACCGTTAGCGTTGGATTGATCTGGACGTTTGGCGTGATGGCGCTCATGAGCAAGCCGCTCACCCTGGTGACGATGATGCTCCCCGTCATCATCATGGCTATTGGGAGTTCATATGTCATCCACGTTCTCAATCAACTTTCGCTCTCCGTACGAGAACTGAATCCGGATGCTCTTCCAGCGGCGCGGCGGGTAGCGGTCGTGCGTGCCCTTCGCTTCATCGGTCCGGCGGTCGTCACTTCCGGGCTCACGACGATGGCCGGATTTGGTTCTCTTGCCTTCGCTCCCATTGTGGGGATGCGCGACATGGACCTGTTCAGTGCCGTCGGCGTTTGTGCAACGATGATTCTCTCGCTGACCTTAGTGCCGGCCTGGTTCCTCCTCTGGCTGCCACCGCTGAGAAGGCACACGGCGGCGGGAACGAGCTATTCGTTTCGAGAGAAAGCGCTCAACAGGGTGGCCACGCTCGTCGTCCAGCGGCCGGGTTGGATTTGTGGGATCGTCCTGCTGGGGACGATCATTGCGCTCATTGGCACTACCCGGTTGAACGTCGATTCCGATCTGCTCGCCTTTTACCCGGAAGACTCTGCAGAGCGTATCGGGGCGCGAGTCGTTCGCCAGCATCTGGGTGGCGCAGCCACTTTCCGCATCATTGTAGACGGGCACCGCCCGGGAGCGCTTCAGACCGTCGAGGCTCTCCATGCCGTCGTTGGATTACAGCGGTTTGTTGAGACGCTCCCTGGCGTGGATAGTACGATGTCCATCGCCGATCTGGTGATGAGGAGTAATCGCTTGCTGGGTAGCGGCCAATCCGACGATGAGGCCATCCCTTCATCTCAGCAGCGACTCGACGCCCTCTTCGTCTATCTTGCGGAGGCTGCTTCGGTCGATGATGTGCCGATGAAGTTCATCAGCGATGACGGTCAGCGAGCTCAGATTATTGTGCGCTCGAATTTGTTTGGATCTCGCGACATGGATGCCGTACTTCGGCGGATTGATGGCTGGTCTCGGGCGTATCTGCCATCGGGATTGACGGCCTTCCCGACCGGTCTTCTCGTTCTCCTCCATCGCACCTCGGATGGCGTTGCCGTGCAACAGGCGCGAAGCCTGGCGATCGCTTTGCTGTTGATTTTCATCATGATCACACTCGCATTCCGCTCGTTGAGGATTGGTCTGGTGGCGCTCTTGCCTAACGTTATTCCCATCGTCTTCTTTTTTGGATTCATGGGATGGATGGCTATCCCACTCAATGTGAATACCAGCCTGGTTGCCTCGATCGTGTTGGGGTTGGCTGTGGACAATGCCGTTCATCTCATTCGTCGCTATCTCCGGTGCTGCCAGGATATGGCGAATCGCCGGCTCGCTCTGACTCACACTCTCCGGCAAACGGGTGGCCCCATCATATTTGCTAATCTCACGTTGGTTTTTGGATTCGCCATCTTCGCCTTTTCTACGTTCATCCCCGTGCGGATCGGAGGGCTTCTGTCGGCCATGACGATCCTGGCCTGTTTCATCTCCAATATCATTTTTCTGCCCGTATTGATGAATTCGCGTGTGATGGAGGCGATGCGAAAAGCTCTCATTGGCGAGGGGAAGACAGAGCCGGTTGGTCCCGTGCCCGACGTGTGAGATATTCGAGGAGAGGAAAGGTATTATGCGCGTGATATTCCATCTGAGCTTTTTCGCCAGTGTGGGAATGATATTGCTATTTTCTGCCTGTCGATCGACATCGGATACTCTTTCAACCGATCCCAATCTTTTGCCCACCGGACGCGAGATCGTTGAGCGCTTTCGGGCCGTGCAAGGGTGCCAGACGATGAAAGTGGAGACCAGAGCGCGAGTGACCGATGAGAAAGGCAATGAGCGAGAATTCCTCATTGTAACCTACCAGAAATGCGTAGATGGAACACAGTACACGTTGTGGCGCGTCATCTCGTCCGAGGGCGAGCCAGCTCGCGTGCTCCTGTGCATCGAACGACCGGAGGGGTCGGTGGAAACTGTGACGTATTTGCCGGGATTCCAAAAATTCGTTGAGATCCACGATCTCGGTCGGGAAGACGCCATCTTCGGGCTCTCGCTCCAGGAATCGGTGGGCGATGACGATTTGTATCTGTATAGAACGCTTGGTGTTGAACGGTTAGATCAACAGGACGTCTACAAGGTCGAGGGTCGACTCAGGAAGGACGCCGACTCTCGGTTCGCCCGCGTCATCACTTATTATCAACGAGAGACCTTCTTGCCCTTGCGCCAGGAGTTGTACAACATCAGAGATGATCTGGTTCGAATCAGACGATATGTCCGATGGGCGCCAGTCGATGGCCATTGGACGGCCATGCGCACGGAGATCGACAATGTGCGTCACAGGAAGCATATCGTCTTCGAGACGATGACCGTCGAGTCGAATGTGGACTGGCCACTCTCGTTCTTCGATCGAGAACACTTGAGAAATCTGACCATCGGGGCGCAGTGAACGGGGACTCCGCCGGCGAAAGGAAACGCCATTGGTGAACGAGCCTTCATGGAAGTGCATTCGATTGCACCTCCTCTGAGGAAGTGATACACTAAACGTTCACCAATGGAGAGACCCGAAGAGAAAAGCGTGCGTGGCGGCTGAGCTTTTTCTTCGGGTCCCGAGGAATCGGAATTGATGGAAGGAGTTCAACCATGTTACAAAGGGCCGAAAAAGGGAATACCGTCTGGGTTCATTACACCGGGCGATTAAAGGATGGGACTATCTTCGATTCATCTCGAACCGGCCAGGAGCCCCTACAATTTGTCATTGGTACGGGGACAGTCATCCCCGGCTTTGAACGAGCCGTCATCGGAATGCGCGTGGGAGAGAAGAAAACGGTTCAGATTCCGCCCGAACAGGCGTATGGAGAGTACGTCGAGGAGTTCGTGAAGATCGTTCCTCGATCGCAACTGAACGTCGACTTCGATTTGCAAGAGGGGATGTCTTTGGAACTTCACACCGAATCCGGCCGGGTGATCCCCATCACGGTCACGGAGGTGACCGACACCACCGTTACGCTGGATGCCAATCATCCCTTGGCCGGGCAGACGTTGTTTTTCGAGATCGAACTCGTGGCCATCTCTCAGGATGAAAAGTAGAACCGCTGACCGGACATCGCGTTCCGGAGATCCCTATCATTCCTCGTCGTGAGCCTCTGAGATGACAGGGGAACCCTTGGTGCAGATTGATTCGGCGCAGGAGGCATATTGAAGATTCGATCCTGATCGAGGGCGCACCTGTGAAAAAGCCGCGCTGACGAGGATTTCTCATTCGCCCCAGGGGCCAACAGGGTCATGCGCCGGATGGCGCGATGTGGCGAGGCGAGAGAACGCGGCGCCCTTCGATCCGATACTCCCCACTCAACACCAGATCGACGGCTTCCACATAGATGCGATGCTCCTCTTTCAGAATGCGTGCTGAAAGGGATTCAATGGTGTCATCATCATAGACGGGGACGGCCGCCTGTTTGACGATGGGCCCTTGATCGAGCGTTTCATCGACGAAGTGGACGGTGCAGCCGGAGACTTTCACCCCGTGCTCCAGGGCCTGACGCTGCGCATCGAGTCCGGGGAAGGCGGGCAGTAGCGAAGGGTGAATATTCAAAATGCGCTGAGGAAACTCGCCGATGAAGTATGGACTCAGCAGGCGCATGTATCCGGCCAGACACACCAGATCAACTCGACGTCGCTTGAGCTCGGCCACGATCTTCTCTTCATGTTCCCGACGAGATAAACCGCGATGAGGAATGACCATCGTCTCTACGCCCCGCGAGCGCGCTTTCTCTATTCCGGCGGCCGTTTCCACATTGCTCACCACCAGGACGACATCGGCGTTCAATCGCCCGCTCTGCGCCGCGTCGATTAAGGCGAGCATGTTCGTGCCCCGACCAGAGATGAGGATACCGAGTCGCTTCTTATCGCTCATGGTGAGATGAACGTGACGGTGGATGCTCCCCTCTCTACCACCCGTCCGATGGTGTACGTTTCTTCGCCCTGGGTAGCGAAATGCTGTTTCACAGCAGGCATTTCTTCCCGGGCAACGATGAGGATCATTCCAATTCCCATGTTGAACGTACGGAACATCTCGCGTCGCTCGAGGCGACCGAGACGCTGGAGGAGTTCGAAGATGGGCGGCACGGGCCAGCTCCCGAGTTCGATCTCCACGGCGCACCCGGCAGGCAAGATGCGCGGGATATTCCCCTCGAATCCCCCCCCGGTGATGTGAACGAGCCCTTTGATTTTCCCGCTCTCCAGGAGCCCCGACACTACGGTCAGGTAGTTGCGATGAGGCTTCAACAATTCTTCGCCCACCGTGCAACCGAGTTCTTCCACGTGGGTATCGACACCATAGCCCGCCGTCTCGAAGAGTAGCTTGCGCGCCAGGCTGAACCCATTGGTATGGAGTCCCAGGGATTTCAGACCGAGGAGAACATCCCCAGGGGCGATCGTTCGGCCATCGATGAGGTGTGCGCGATCCACGATGCCGACGATGAATCCAGCTACGTCGTATTCTCCCGGCGCGTAGAAGCCGGGCATCTCGGCCGTCTCTCCACCGATGAGCGCGCAGCCCGCCTCTCGACATCCGCGCGCCAATCCATCCACGATCTCGGCGACGGTGGCGGGGTCCATCTTGCCGAGGGCAATATAATCCATGAAAAAGAGTGGCCGCGCCCCTTGAACGAGGATGTCATTGACGCAATGGGACACGAGATCGTAGCCGACCGTATGATGAATGCCGGTCATGAAGGCGACTTTCAGTTTCGTCCCGATCCCATCGACGCTGGCGACCAGGATGGGCTCGCGCATTTCGGCGAAATCGGCGCGGAACAGCGCGCCGAAGCTCCCAATGTCGGTCAATACGCGATCGGTGAACGTGCGCCGCGCCAGTTGTCGAATGCGCTCCATCGCCCGTTCGGCAGCATCGATATCCACTCCGGCATCTCGATAGGTGATGGCGTCCGATCTCTCCTTCATGAATTTATATCTTTTGACGAGCGTTCATCCGACCCGTCGCTCTCTCCGCCTCGATGAATGGTCATAGGCGCTCCAGGATTAAGAGCCGCTTGCTGATCGTGGTTTCATGAGCTCTTTTTTCAGCGCCTCGATGATACGTTGTCCATGGAAACGCCCGTTTTCGATGAACACCTTATTGGCTTCTCGTCCGGCCAGGATGACGCCGGCCAGATAAAGCCCCTTGACGTTGCTCTCCAGCGTCTGAGGATCGTGAGCCGGGACGAGCGTCCCTGGATCGACGCGAATGCCCAATCGCTGGAGAAAACCTATGTCAGCGTGATAGCCGGTCAAGGCGAAGACGAAATCATTGGGCAATTCTCGCTTGACGCCGGTCTTCCGGTTTTCGATGACGAGGCTTCGTGGCGCGATCTCGATGACCACCGTGTTGAAAAAAGCGGCGATCTCGCCATGGCGGATGCGATTTCGCAGGTCGGGGGCAATCCAATACTTCAGGTGGGGGCTGAGATCTTCCCCCCGATGGATCAGAGTGACGCGTGCCCCGCTGCGGAAGAGGTCGAGAGCAGCTTCAGCCGCCGAGTTACCCGCCCCAATGACGGCTACCTCTTGTCCGTAGTAGGGATGACCTTCGGTGTAGTAGTGTGAGCATTTGGGAAGTTCTTCGCCGGGGATGCCGAGCAGATTGGGATGATCGTAGGTGCCAGTGGCGAGAATGACCTTCCGTGCCTCATAGAAGCGATGCTCTCCGGTGCGCGTCTCCGTGTGAACCTGCCAAGCGCCATCGTGCCCATTGATCTCGGTGACTTTTTCGTACTGGTGGACGCGAAGACGATATGCGGCGGCGACCTTACGATAGTACGTGAGTGCCTCGACCCGGGTGGGCTTCTGGAACAGACACACCAGAGGCATGCCACCGATCTCCAGCCGCTCGGGAGTGGTGAAAAAGACCATGTTGGTCGGAAAATGGGCCAGCGAGTTCACCAGGCATCCCTTCTCGATGACCAGGTAGCGGAATCCGGCTTTCTTCAACTCGATGGCACAAGCCAGCCCGGTTGGGCCGCCTCCGACGACGATGACATCGAACATGGTAGCCTGTGACATGCGAACGTGGAATCTCAAATGGGCGGTCGCCTGGCCGACCGCCGATACCCAATGTTCGAGGTTATTGTGGCGTTCGGAGCATCTTTTCCACTTCGGCAATATGCGTCTCTTCCTCGGCGATCATCCGGCGGGCGAAGTCTTCCAAACTGATGCTCTCATTTTGAACCAGTTGGAGGAGTTGACGGTAGAGATCGAGTTGTGCCCGTTCGTGTTCCACGCTCTCGCGCAAGATGTCTTGGACCGAGTGCTTGTGTGTCTCCAGCAAGTTGGTGACTTTCAGCGACGGGTGACCACCAAGGGTAGTAATGTGCTCCCCCACCTGCTCGGCGTGGGTCAGTGACTCGCGCGCCTGCCCTCGTAACCAATGCACGATGGGAATACGATTGGGCCCGAAGACCATGAAGGAATAGTGGGTGTAGCGCACGACGCCCGCGAGCTCGAGCTCGAGGAGGGCATTCAAAGTGTCCAGTACCTTCTCCCTATCCATGTATTCGCTCCTTGTCGCGAAAAACTCACTTCGTCTGAGTGGTGAATTATAGGAGCTGGATCGTGGATGCACAAGTGACCCCCGGAGTCGGGGTGTGAAGTTCCTGTCGCCAACCCGACTCAGTGGGAGGCCCACTCGATGGGTTGCCCGCTCGACGGGATCGGGTATAATTTTATATTTGGTGGCTTGTTAAGTTAAGGAAGGCATTCCGGAGACAGTGATGCGTCGATGCCAAAATTGTGGCACCGATAATCTGGATACGGCTCGATACTGCGATGAGTGTGGAACTATGCTTGTTGCGGATATCGAGTCAGGACATCCACCGCCCTCAGGAGACTCCGTGGTCGAAGCTGCCTCTCGCGCTGGGAAAACGCTGGCCGGAAGCGGACGGGGACGTCGGGCAGAGAAGGAGTCTTCGGTCTCCTCGCCGCGGGCTCGATTGATGGTTGCTCGAGGGGTTTCTGCTGGCCATGAATTCCCACTGAGTGGGACGGAGTGGCTGATCGGACGCTGGGATCCCGAGCAGGGGATCTTCCCCGATGTAGATCTCGATCCCGTCGATCCCGAAGTGACCGTCTCTCGTCGCCATGCGCGCATTTGGTATCAGAATGGTCATTACCTGATCGAAGATCTGGGCAGTACAAATGGAACGTTCATTAATCGGGGTCGACGGCTGACGCCCGGCAGGCGATACGTAATTCGAGACGGCGATGAAATCATTGTGGGGAAGACCTTCTTGAAGTTCATCGTCGAGTGATACCACATTTATGGGAGCGAGCACTTGTCGTCAATGTGGAGCGACCGTTCTTCCCGGTGATGTTTACTGTGGAGAGTGCGGCACTCGCCTGTCGAATGTCGGGGTGGCGGCATCGGCTGGTGTGGCGGGAACCAGTCCATCATCCCTCAGTGAACTCGCTCCGGGCACTGTCCTTCAAGGGCGCTATGAAATCGTCAAGCGCATCGGTGGTGGCGGCATGGGCAATGTCTACAAGGCCTATGATCGCAATCTCGATCAGGCGCTCCGGGCGGTCAAGGAAATGATGGAGATGTTCTCCGATCCCGCTCAACGCGAGAAGGCGATAGAAGATTTTCGTCGCGAAGCCAAGCTCCTGGCCAACCTCAAACATCCCTCCATCCCCATCATTTACGACCACTTCATCGAAGGTGGGCGTTACTACCTGGTGATGGAGTACATCACCGGTGGCGATCTGGCCACTCGACTTCGGCAAGCGGGTGGACGATTCCCCGAGCCGGCGGTGACCATGTGGGCCATTCAGGTGTGCGATGTCCTGGATTATTTGCACCATCGCCGGCCGCCGATCATCTATCGCGACCTGAAACCAGCCAATCTCATGGTCGATCCCGAGGGGAATCGCATCGTGTTGATCGACTTTGGCATCGCTCGGACGGTTGCGCCTCAGCAAAGGGGCGTGACGGCTATCGGAACGATGGGGTATGCGCCGCCGGAACTCTTTTCCGGAGAGGTCGAGCCTCGCTCCGATATCTATTCGTTGGGAGCGACGATGTTCCATTTGCTGACGGGGAGAGATCCGCGCGATAGGCCGCTCCTCATTTTCGATTTTTCCAAGAGTCCGACGCCTCGGGAACTCAATCCTGAGATCACTCCGGAGATGGAAGCCATCATCATGCGAGCCGTAGAATACGAGCCGGAGAAGCGATTTGCATCGGCGCGAGAGATGAAGCAGGTACTGGAAGATCATTTGCGCGTGCTGGAGACCGAGCGACCGGAGGAGATGGAGCGAGCCCAACGAATTGCTTTCGGCCAGTTGGTGCGCGAAGGGACTCCAGAACACATTCGCCGCCCTGCCGCACCGGCGGCATCAGAACCGTCGCCGGGGTCACCAGCCTCTTCTCATCCGGCAATAGAGACCGTGTTCTGTAGCAACTGTGGCGTGCCCATCGGAGTGGAGGATCTGTTTTGTGCCTTCTGTGGTGCGCGCCAGCCCATTTCGCTCGATTATGGTCGATCGGCGGCGGCTAAGCTGCTCGTGCTGGAACCACAATCCGGGGAGATTCGCGGCACGTACATATTGGATAAACAAACCAGCCTCATTGGGCGAATGGATCCTGTTTCGGGCATCTTCCCCGATATCGATCTCTCGCCTTATGATCCCGAATCCAAAATATCGCGTCGCCATGCCCGCGTATGGTACGAGAAGGATCGCTTCTTCGTCGAGGATCTGGGCAGTGTGAACGGAACCGTGATCAACGGAACGCTCTCATTGCCGCCGCGTCAACCGCATGCCCTCAAAGATGGAGATGTATTACAACTGGGAGAGACCCAGTTGCTGTTCAGAGAAGGGTGAGCACCCCGGGCGAGGATGGCGGGGTTGACCGGGGCGATTCATGAATGAATGGAATCCCGAAGGTGATCTGGGGCGCGTGGAGAGCAAGAGGCGTTCAGTGATCGGCGATGAGCCCCGTCCGGGCGGGCAGCCCATCGGGTCGATGGGTTCATCTCAAAAGGAGATGACAGAGAGCATCGGTCGAGTGAACGCGGGGAAGGGGAGCTTATGAGCGCAGCGCCAAAGCGGCGATCTTGGGAGACGGTTTCGTTCATTCCTCCCACTTCAGTGGTGGATCCGCGGGCCGGTTTTGGGCTCCGGTTGGAGGCTTTGTTCATCGATTATATCCTGGCTATCCTGGGAGCGTTCCTGCTCGTATGGATCAGCTCTCTGCTCAGTCGCTATCTTACATTGGCGGTGCTCAGCTTTGCCGGATTCGGGGGGATGGGGTTGGTGTATCTCTTCAATCACTTAGGATTGAGCGCCTTGACGGGCCAGACGGTTGGGAAGATGGTGGTGGGGATTCGAGTGGTCCGGGCCGATGGGCGTCCGCTGGGATGGCGACGTGCTCTTGGTCGTCATACGCTGGGGTACGCCATCTCGGGCGTGCCATTGGGCATCGGGTTTCTCTGGGCACTCTGGGATTCGGAAAAGCAGGCCTGGCATGATAAAATATTTGCGACTCGCGTGGTGAAGGTGAATAAGCCGTGATCAAACTCTATATCCACACACCGGGACAACCACCATGGACGGCGGAAGTCTCTAAGCGCCGCGTGACGATCGGCCGATCCGTGCGCAATGATATTTGTCTGGAGGATCCCTTCGCCTCTCGCCTTCATGCTGAATTGCGCGTCGAGGGCGATACCTACTTTTTGAGCGACTTGGGCAGCGCTAATGGGACGTTCGTCAATGGTCAGCGCATCGGTGAAACGGTTCAAGTATTCCCTGGCGACCGGATTCGAGTGGGGGAGACGGTCATCGACATCCAGTCGGCGAAAGAGGGTTCGCCCCCGGCAGAAGAAGGGCGGACCGTGGTGACGGAGGTCATCGCCAGTCCGGAAACGTTGCGCACGCGACCAGAGCGGGGACCGGTGACCTCCGATCTCCTCTCGGTCATCGAGACGGTACGAAATGCGGCCGGAGCGAAAGAGGAGGAATTGGAGGCGATCGAGCATCGTCAGGATCTGTTCGCCGTCATGAGCAAGGTGGGAATCGCCTTGTTATCGCCCTCTTCATTGGACGAAGTCTTGAACCAGATCGTCGATCTCATTTTTGAAGGTGTTCCTGCTGATCGAGCCTTCCTCTTGCTCCGGGAGGGATCGGATGGCGAGCTCGTCTGCAAGGTCGCCAGCTATCGGTATCCGCAACCCGGGAGCGAGGACCGTCACGTACGCATCAGTCAATCCATCGTTCAGGAAGTCATTGGACGAGGACAGGCCGTCCTCACCTCCGATGCGCAACAGGATGAGCGTTTTCGCGGGCAGCAGTCGATCGTCCTGTCGGGCATCCGCTCGGTCATGGCCGTGCCCCTCTCCATCAATCAGCAAGTCATTGGGATGATCTATGTCGACAGCCCGGTGAGCGTAAATGTGTTCACCGAGGATGATCTCCGGTTGCTCACGACGATCGCCAGCGTGGCTGCCATCAAGATCGAAAATGTACGCTTACTGGAGCAACGCATCGAGAACGAGCGGATCAAACAGCAGCTGAACAGCGCCCGCGACATTCAATTTCGGCTTCTGCCGGTGAATCCGCCCCCCATCCCCCACTACGATATGACGGGCATCAGTTTCCCATGCTATGAGGTGGGAGGCGATTATTACGACTTCATCAAGCAATCGGATCATCGACTCATCATCAGTCTGGGGGATGTCTCGGGGAAAGGAATGGATGCGGCTATCCTGATGTCCAGTCTTCATGCTACTGTACGGGCGCAGGCGGAAACCAGTCAGACGGTGGCCGAACTCGTCAGCCGGGTGAATCGCTACCTCTATCAATCCACGCCGTCGAATAAATTCGTGACGCTGTTTTGTGGTCAGTTGGACGCTGAGAAGCATGTCCTTCGGTACACGAATGCCGGTCATAACCCTCCCATTCTCGTTCGCCGGCGCGGTGAGATCATTGATCTGGAGATGGGAGGACTGCCCGTGGGAATCGCCCAGAACGTGAACTACGAAGAGGGCGTCGTGGAGTTCGAACCCGGTGACGTGCTGATCATTTATAGCGATGGCATCAGCGAGGCGTTGAACCAGCAGGAAGAGGAGTTCACCAGAGACCGGCTCATCGAGGTCGTTCGAGAGCATCCTGAGAGCAGTGCCTCTCAATTGCGCGATCGCGTCGACGAGTCGTTGCTTCATTTCATGGGCACGGCTTCACCTGTCGATGATATGACGTTGGTCATCGTCAAGCGAACGGACTGAGGGCGGAGATGAAAACGTCCCGCGAGAGGCGAAAAACAGAGCAGGAAGAGGGGCCCTCGGCGTCGGATGTGAGAGGAGAAATCGGTTCGCGGGGTTCGCTTTTCTGAAAGGCGGTACATCGTCTCCCATCGAGGTGAGATGCAGCATATGAAGTCGACGAAAGAACTGGCGTATCGGTACGACCTGTACGTCGTTCCGTATTGGCGCGAGGCGTTCGATCAGTTCATCCTCCAACATGTGGCCATTCCCCGAACGGGGAGCATTCTGACGGTCAATTGTGGCACCGGAGGATTGGCCATTGAGTTGGCTGTGAAGCTTGGCGATCGCGGCGATATCATCGCCACCGATCAGGCCGCCGAGCGCCTGAGATTGGCGCGAGCCAAGGCTTCGATGAAGCAACTGAATAACATTCACTTCTTGGAAAAAGATCCAACCCGTCTGGGGATGGAAGAATACGCTTTCGAACTCGTCATCGGCGATGCCACGCTCATGGCGCCAGAGAGCGTTGAACCCATGTTGGCCGAGATGGTGCGGTTGACCGAAGATGATGGAACGGTGGCTTTGACGGTGCTCGCACAGGGGAGCTTCGGGGAGATGTTCTCTCTGCTGTGGGAAGCGCTCTATCTTTGCGAGTTGACCGACCTCGTGCCTCATGTGGAAGCTCTGATCAAAGAGTATCCAACGATCGATCAACTCCGGCGAATGATGGAGCGGCAGGGGATTCACCGCCTCCGGTGGTTCACCGAACGGCGAGAGCTCGATTTCGCTTCTGGCGAGGAGGTTTTCCAATCGCCGCTCATCGAAGATTATTTCTTGGACCGATGGCTGGCATTCCTTCCCACCGAGGCAACGCGGCGCCGGGTGATCAGGAAGATGATCCAGATCATCAATCGCGAGCATCGGAGTTCATATTTCGAAGTCTCGGTCAAGGCGACGCTCCTAGTGGGGAAGAAGCCGTCTGGAGATTCCTTCTCGAGCGCGCCGGCAGGGTGAAGTTTCG
>RFHM01000424.1 GCA_003696865.1 Acidobacteriota bacterium
ACAATCCTGTGAAAGCGGGCTGGCTCAAGACTAGCTGGGCTGGCTCTGGAGCACTTTTTGACATATGTTATGTAGCGCACATTGCCAACGTGCGCTACAGTAATCGAGCATGAGCGCACTGGAATACAAGCCTTCTTATCGGTGAAACCTACCTCACATTCAGCCGCCAGGCGCGTCCCTCTGCATCGCGATTCGCCTGGCTTGATTTTCTACGGCGAATCGTTACAATCGAAAGTATGAATGAAATGGATGAGCCGTTCATCGAACAACTGAGGCAGTACGAGGGTAAGTGGGTTGCCATTTATGAGACGGAGACGGAACGCCAAATCGTAGGAAGTGGCGACGACGCTGTGGAAGCCAAACGCGATGCCGAGAAGAACGGCTATACCGAAGTCGTGCTGTTTGGCGTACCGCGATTCGATGCCGTGTTCATCCCAGTGGCATGAAGTTCAATTACTACAAACAACCAGATCTGACGTCTCCCCTCCGTTCCTGGATCTTGATGCCGTATGTTCCGGTGCGACTCGCTTATGACTAAAATCATGTTGATCTGTTGGCCCTGGTGGACTCCGGCGCCCAAATTTCGCTGTTTCACACATTGGTCGGCCAGCTTTTGGGCATTGATGTGAAACAAGGAAGAAGACAGAGGGTATACGGCATCTCTGGCGTCTCCCACGATGCCTTCATCCATACGATCCGCCTCCAGCTAAAAGGATCACGGGAGTCGATTGAGCTGGAGGCATGGTTTACTGAGGCGCGAGCCGTGAAGGCGATTCTGGGGCAGAGAGACTTTTTTGAGAAGCACCGTATTACATTCGAGCGGGCGAGAGAGCGGATTGACATTGTGCCGGTCAAAAAGTAGCAAAAATGAGGGTCGGTAGATCAAGCGATCCTTTTTCAATCGCGCAGGTGCCGAAAGAAAACACCTTCAGATGCTCCCTGGACGTGATCACCACCAGGACCACAGCGGCATCGCAGGCTGATTTACTTTGGCGTCACTCGCGACTGTTCGCGCGCTCCAACCAATCCCCAACCCCATCCCCTGTCCCATTCCTCACCGGTTAGCCCTGCACCCAATACCGCCGACTGTTCATCACCACTTGGTGATTTCCTCAAGGGCTACACGGCACGGCGAGCCAATCGGCTGTTGGCGCGGAGAGGAGCCTTCTGGGAGCATGAAAGCGATGACCACTATGTGCGCAGTGGGGATGAGGGGATGCATATCGTCTCCTATGTGCTCGACAACCCTGTGAAGGCGGGTTTCGTTCGGGACTGGCAAGACTGGCCGTGGAGTTATTATCGAGGCAAGGAGCACACAGGCACGTAGCGCACGTTGGCAACTTGCGCTACCATAAGCTCACAGGAGGCGACGCTCATGGCTCACAGTGATGTCAAAGAAGCTTTTGCCATCCTGATCGACGAATTGAATAACGTCCTGAAGCAAACGCGCGAAGAGGCGGCGCGGGCATCCCGCCAGGGTCAGTATGAATCGGCGCAAGCGCGCATCGAAGAGGCGCGACACATAGAGAAATTCATCCAGGACATACGCGCCAAGCAGAAGGAGTGGCAGCGATTGACGCGCCGACACCGACGACCCCGCAAGGCCAAACGATCGGCCAAGCGCTTGTCGCGGGGCGAGCGCACGCCTGGAGAAGCCCATCGTCTGCCCATCCTGCGAGCGCTGGTGGCTCTGGGCGGTGAGGCCCCAATGCAGCAGGTGTTAGACCGGGTGTATCAGGAGATGAAACACGAGCTCAAGCCCGTGGATCTGGAGCCGCTCCCTTCGAGCCCTGAGACGCCGCGCTGGCGCAATGCCGCCGAATGGGAGCGATTCCGCATGGTTCAGGAGGGCTTGTTGCGCGCCGATTCGCCGCGGGGCATCTGGGCCATCACCAGGCAAAGACGAGCATTTCTGCAGCGAGAAGGAAGTCGAGGCGGTCGTCATGCTGATTGATGCGACGTGGAGGAAGACGTGGTACAATAAAACCGAACTTTGGCGATTTCTGCTCAAAAGGCAAAAATCGCCGAAGAAAGCGGAGGCAACGGGCGATGAAGACGATCACCATTGAAGTCCCTGATGAGGTGTACGAAGCGTGCCAACAAATGGCCGCCAAGTATGGGCGCACAGTCGAAGAGTGCGTGCTGGAATTCATCGTGAAATATGGGCCCAAGCCACGGCCACAGTTGACGGAAGAAGAGAGTCGAGCGGCCTGGGAGCGATTGCGAAAGCACGCAGGAGCAGAGAACCTCGGCTCTCCCACGGGGGCGGACAATGAGCGCATCGATGCTGATTTGGCCAAGGAGTACGCCAGCACACACGAAGAGAAGACATAATGTTGCTCGATACCTCGGGGTTATTATGCTATTACCATGCTGGTGAGCCGCAACATGCGGACGCGGTGGCGTTATTTCATGCCGCTTCCACACGGCTGACTCATAACTACGTGCTGGCGGAGTTCATCCCATTGTGCCAGGTACGTAGACTAAATCGTGCCCGCGTGCTGGCATTTGCTATTGATCTGCTGGACAATCCGCATGTCGAGATCATCTGGGTGGATGAAGCGCTGCACCGCTCGGCGCTGTCGCTGTTACAGCGGCGACCGGACAAAACCTATTCGCTCTGTGACGCTGTGAGCTTCGTTCTCATGCGGCAGCGTGGCCTCACCGAAGCCCTCACGACGGACCGCCATTTTGAGCAGGAAGGCTTTGTGCGTCTCCTGAAGCCCTGAGAGCATCTCCCGGCGGCCACGGTCTCCCGCCCATGGACTCCTCGAACTCTACGCGTCGGACGTCTGCATGGGATGCTGAACCACCTCCATGGGGCGATGAGACGGTAGCGCCGGTGAGACCATAAACATCAGTACATCGGTAACGCCGTCTGTCGGCTCATGCCAGGTTGGAGTGAGGATCCTTTCCCTTGGCGGAGCCCAGTGGCCGACGTCGGTCTTTCCATCCCCTCGCCGAACTCCAGAGCCATCCGCTTGCATTCATGATGGCGCACGAGTAGGATTGAACCTCCATACGGGGTCGGTGAGGCGCGGGCGAAGCCTTTCCTCGGCCATCGGCATTCGATTCATCCGATGGCGCTCGACGCTCACTCCCGGGCCATCGCGCCAACCGACGCATCAGTCGAACGATGATCGAGCAGCACACCACACCACCGGCGCGCGCGAGTTATTCGATCTGGTTCGTGCTCCTGGTCGCCATTTTCATCACCTGCCTCATCACGGCCAATATCATCGCCGTCAAACTCGTCGATCTCATGGGCCTCACCCTTCCGGCGGGCATCGTCGTCTTCCCCATCAGCTACATCGTCGGCGACGTGTTGACCGAAGTCTATGGTTATCGGCAAGCGCGACGCGTCATCTGGCTGGGCTTCTTCTGTAACCTCATCGCCGTCATCGCCATTCGCCTGGGACAGATCCTGCCCGCAGCGTCGTTCTGGAATGGTCAGGCCGCCTACGAGCGCGTCCTCGGCTATACGCCCCGGCTGCTCCTGGCCTCGTTCCTGGCTTATCTGATGGGAGAGTTCGCCAATGCCTTCGTGATGGCCAAGATGAAGATCGCCACCCGGGGCCGCTGGCTCTGGATGCGGACCATCGGTTCGACCATCGTCGGAGAAGGGCTCGATTCGTTGATCTTCATGACCGTGGCGTTCATCGGGACGATCCCACCGACCGAGCTCGTTTCGGCGATGGTCGCCCAGTGGGGAGTGAAGACCGGCTATGAGGCTTTGGCCACGCCATTGACCTACGCCGCCGTCGGTTTTCTCAAGCGGCGCGAAGGCCTCGACGTCTACGATTACGAGACCTCGTTCAATCCTTTGCTGTTGGAGGAGTGACATGCCGACACCGACAACGCCATCAGGGAATCGCTCTCGGCCATCGGGCCTTCGCCGAGCGCGTTCGACGCGACGAGCGTTCCTCGGCATGCTGGCCAGGAGTGCCGCCGCCGTTGGATGGTTCGGATTCCACGTCACGGCCTCGGCCCGGCGCGCTCGACCCAATTTCATCATCATCCTGGCCGACGATTTGGGTTACCACGATCTCGGATGCTATGGTTCGCCGATGAAGACGTCTCGGTTGGATCGCATGGCCGCCGAAGGCATGAGATTCACCGACTTCTACTCGGCGGCGCCCGTCTGCACGCCCGCGCGAGCGGCGTTGCTCACCGGATGCTATGGCCAGCGAGTGGGTTTGCCCAAGGTCCTCTTCCCCGAGGATCGCATTGGCCTCAATCCCAACGAGATCACGCTCGCCGAATTGCTCAGAGGGCGAGGCTATGCCACAGCCTGTATCGGCAAGTGGCATCTCGGCCATCAGCCTCCGTTTCTGCCCCTCCGGCACGGGTTCGACTACTTCTTCGGCGTTCCCTACAGCAATGATATGACGCCGTTCCCCCTGATGCGCGGCGATCGCATCATCGAACAACCGGCTCGGCAGGAGACGCTCACCGAGCGCTATACGACCGAAGCTCTCGCTTTCATCGCCAGGCATCGAGACCGGCCCTTCTTCCTCTATCTGCCGCACACCGCTCCCCACGTGCCGTTGCACGTCTCGGAGCGATTTCGCGGCGCCTCCGGATACGGTCTCTATGGCGATGTGGTGATGAGTCTGGACTGGAGCACGGGAGAGATCCTCGACCAGTTGAGGACGCTCAATCTGGAGGAGCGCACGCTGGTCGTGTTCACCTCCGATAACGGGCCGGCCATCTTCAAGGGCAGGGAAGGAGGGTCCGCTTATCCGTTGCGCGGGGGCAAGCCGCTGGTGTGGGAGGGAGGAATGCGCGTTCCCTGTCTCATGCGCTGGCCGGGACGCATTCCGGCGGGAAGAACGTGCACCGAGCTGGCCGTGATGTTCGATCTCTATCCCACCGTGGCGCGACTGGCCGGCGCCCGCGTGCCCGCCGATCGCGTGATCGATGGAAAGAACATCTGGCCGCTCATGGCCGGTCGACGCGGCGCCCGGACGCCTCATCGCGCCTTCTTCTATTTTCGCGGTGAGCGCCTGGAGGCCGTGCGGGCCGGGAGGTGGAAGCTCCATCTGGAGCAAAAGCTCATAGAGAACGGCAAGCTCATCGACTGGCTTCCCCCGCGGCTTTACGATCTGGAGGCCGACGTGGGCGAGACGAGGAACGTCGCTCCCGATCATCCCGACGTCGTCAGGCGATTGGAGAGATTGGCCGCGCGCATGAAAGAGGACATTCGACGCCATGGCCGACCGCCCGGGCGCTTCTGACCGGCGGCCGGGCGAGAAGACGCGTGCCGGCGGCCACAGGGAGTGCCGCGTCTTCGCCCACGAGGGATGGAGGGGGGATCGCTCATGGCCGCGGGTCCACCACGAAGGATGAAAATGAACTCGTTGAGAGACCCCGCACGAGATGCCATCTTGCGCTACGTTATCACAGGCATCGCTCATGGCGCGCCCCAGCCACACTGAGGGGATGAAAAGAGCTCGCCGGAGGATCTTGGCGTTCTCTGCGCCTCGGCGGCGATTTTCGCTGGTGATATGGTGAAGGACGTGCTGTTCGTCTGTACCGGCAATATCTGCCGGAGTCCGATGGCCGAAGCGTTTTTCAACGCTCTGGCCGAGCGAAGGGGTCTGCCGGTGCGAGCGCGCTCGGCCGGTCTCTCCCCGGTTCTGGATCGAGTGACGGAGGTCGCCGCGCGCGTCGCCGGCGAGTACGGCGTCGATCTTCGCGGGCATCGTTCGCGGCCACTCCATCGAGCTGATGTGGCCCAGGCCGATCTCATCCTCACCATGACCGAAGGACAGCGACGATTGATAGAGGAACTCTTTCCGGAAGCGCGCGACAAGACGTTCACGCTGCTCGCATACGTCGGCGAGCGAGGCGATATCGCCGACCCTTACGGCGAATCGCTCGCCGTGTACAGACGGTGCGCCGAGCGCATCTGGAACGGCGTGGAGCGGGTGATCGCCTCGCTCGGAGGAGAGACGGAGAGCGCGAGACCGGTGACGCCGCGTTGACCGGGAGCGTTCCCGCTCGGGGGGGCACTGCTCCAGAGGCGCATATTTGGCCCTCGAAATTCGCTTCCCCTGCAAAAAATTCCCCAATGACGGCGTTTTTTGTTGTATAATGAAACTGCAGTTGGCTTGATGAGTCTAAATCCATGGATTGATGGAGGGAGTATGGCTGAGAAGAAGCCGATGACGAAAGCGCAGCTAGTGAGTCATGTAGCGGACAGCCTGGGCATCAAGAAAGCCGATGCCCGGGCGTTTCTTGACGATCTGGCTGCCCTGGCAGCCAAGGAGGTCAAGCGATCGGGTCAGTTCACCTTTCCCGGCATCGGGAAGTTGGTGCTGGCCAAGCGAAAAGCCCGCATGGGGCGACACCCCCAGACGGGTGAGCCTATCCGAATTCCAGCCAAGACAGTCCTCAAATTCCGCATCGCTAAAGCGATGAAGGATGCCGTCCTTCCCAAGAAGAGAAAGTGAGGGGCGGCGTCATCGGTAGCTGAACATCGCCCGGACTGCCTGGGACGAACCCGGTGGTCCGGGCTTCTTTCATCGGTGCCTCGATGCGCTCCCTCCCGCTAACCGAATATCGACGACGATGGGGTCGTGATCGGCCAGTGGTCGGCCTTGGACGACGAGCGATGGAATGGCCTGGGGGTCGAGGCTGGTGATGCCCGTCGCCGCATCGGTGAGTTCGCCGGCGCGGAGCGCTCTCACGTCGCGTCCGGCCATCCAATCCAGTTTCATATCCAGGCGATGATCATAGCGAGCCAGCCTGCTGAGGACCCACGAACGAATGGGCCCGGGAAGGTGATCGGCGTCCTCCAGCGTGGTCAAGTGTGAGCGGTGCGTCGGTTGAGAGCTGTTGAAGGCGTCGATCTCGAATCCCCGCTGCTCGAGGATGGCGAACAGAGGCTCGCTGCCCGATCGATGAGGGCGGAGGAGGCGCTGTTTGAGCCGGGGCGGCGAGGCCAGGAGCAGCCGAGCCGTGCTGTGAATCGTTCGCCAGCGAGTTCCACGCGAGAAGGTGTGAGTGTTGAGGTCGCCGGCCAGGAGCGCCGGTCCGCGCATCGACCAGCGGTCGAGCGTTTCCATGAGCGCGGCCATCTGCCGCGCGCGGCCCCGCGGCGTGGTCCGCACCTCCAGATGGACGCCAATGGCGATGAGCGGTTTCCCGTCGATCAACACCTCGGCCACCAGCGCGACGCGTCGTCCGAAGCGCTTCTCGGCGAATTCGAACAGTTCGAACTCGGCGGGCAATTCGACGATGCGCACGTCTCCCAATGGATATCGAGACAGCAAGGCGTTGCCCTGTCGCCCTCCCCGATTCTCGCCGGGCGCATGGACATCATCGCCCCATCCTTTGGTCAGTTCCAGGTGAGCGGGCGCGAACGCCACATGCATGTGAAGACGCGCGCCCAGCTCCCGCGCCACGTGCCGGTTTCCCGATCGGGCCATGCCATCATCGACTTCGTTGAGGAAGATGAGATCGGCGTACTTCAATACCGGATGCCGAGAGAGAATCTCGACCAGCCCATCGAACGCCTTGCCCTTTTCGATATTCCATTGGACGGCGCGGATGAACGCGCGCAGGCGAGGCCTGGCGCCAGGCGAGGGGTACAGCTCGGGCGTGTTCAACAGGCGGGCGAGCGCCCGTCGATGCTCGTGATACCATGCGGACCGTCGCAGGGCTTCGAGGGTGGGGAAGCGGCGGAGGTGTTCGATGAGCTGAGGGAGGGGAGGATGCGCGAGGCGATCTCGATGCCTGTCCATAACGTTCGGATTCCTGGGCAGCGGAGGTCGGCGTTCCCGGTCAGGACGTCGACTCTTCGGTCGATCGAGCGCTCGGCGTCGCCGAGGATGAGGGCGACGACATGATCTTCGATCCCGTCTCCCGCAGCAGATCTTCCGTCGCTCCCCGAATGGCCTCCAGGCTCGGCGAGCACGGCCGGTGTTGCTTGACGGAGGTCACCGCCCTGTCCAGATCCCACCCGCGACACCAGTGCAGATAAGCGATGACCACGGCGGGCGAGCGTCCCACTCCCGCCGTACAGTGGACGTAGACCGTATGGTCGGCAGCCAGCAACTGACTCAACGTGCGCACGGCCTGGGGGAGCTTCTCCCGAAGGTCGATGGGATCGTGATCGATGATCGGAACTCGTCGAAGCTGGATGCCGTACTTCCAGTACGCCGCCTCCAGCGCGGGCCAATCGACGCCCAGATAGTCGAAGTCCTCATCGGTTTGCAAATTGAGCACGGCGGTGACGCCGCTCTCGCGAAGCCGTTTCACATCCTCCTCGTCCTGGGGATAACTTCCGATGAGGAGTTCGGGAAAGATCTGGTCGTAGTCAATCATAGCCCTCGCTCATCGATCTGGCGATCGATCGGTTCACATAGCGCTCTTCGCTGCTCTCCACGATTCATATCACTTGCCAGCGGTGGCGGTCCAGCTCTCTGGGGTCGAGACGGTCGAGGCCGACCTGGCGCGCCGCCCGTATGGCCTCTTCGTATTCCTCCTCGGTGATGCGCCGGTTGAT
The DNA here is from genome assembly GCA_003696865.1 of Acidobacteriota bacterium. GTDB lineage: Bacteria > Acidobacteriota > Blastocatellia > HR10 > J050 > J050. The sequence continues at coordinate 8,513 of RFHM01000424.1, forward strand.
CTCCGGGTACTTCTCCGAACTCACTTTCCCTGCCGGATAGTATTGAGCCATGATGTTGACGTAAGTGTGAGGCGAGATCTCCTGGGCGATGAATCGCAGAATCTCGCGCGTCCCGGCGATGCCGCCGGGCATGATGAGATGTCGCACGATCAAGCCCCGGCGGGCCAGCCCTCGCTCGTCCAGGACGAGATCGCCCACCTGGCGATGCATCTCCTTGATCGTGCGTCGGGCGACCTCCGGATAGTCCTTGGCCTTGAGATAGCGGAGCGAAAGTTGTGGGTCCCAGAACTTGAAATCGGGCATGTAGATATCCACCACGCCGTCCATCAGCCGGAGGCTCTCCATGGAATCGTAGGCGCTGGTGTTATACACGATGGGCAATCGCAGACCGCGCTCGATGGCCAGGGGCAGCGCTTCCAGAATCTGGGGCACCACGTGCTCGGGCGTGACCAGATTGATGTTATGGCAGCCTCGCCGCTGCAATTCAATCATCATGGCCGCCAGCTCATCGGGACGGACTTCGCGCCCTCGCTTGCGTTGGCTGATATCGTAGTTCTGACAGAACACGCAGCGCAGGTTGCACATGGAGAAGAAGATCGTCCCCGAGCCGTTCCAGCCGCGCAGGCAGTCTTCTTCGCCGAAGTGAGGGAAGAAGCTGGAGACAATCGCGTAGCGCCCCGTGTGACAGACGGCCGTTTCGTCTTCCAGCCGATTCACCCGACACAAGCGCGGACATGCCTCGCAGGACCGGAGCAGCTCGAGCGCGCGCTCAACGCGCGCCTGGAGTTCGCCCGTCTCATAAAGACGAAGATAGGCCGGTCGGAACGCCGTCTCCGGCGCCGTCTGAGTATCGAGGCCTACTCTTCGGACTCCATCCAGCATCACTCTTAGTTTAATCGCTCGTCGGAGCGGGAGCAATACGGCGACCTCGCCATACCGACCAGACGATGAGGCCGGCGCGGCTTGAGGGTCTCGCTGCGAGAGGGCCGATCTCATCATGAGGAGATCCCGATCCAGGCGATGGCGAGAGCGCGTCATGCCGTTTCATTGGGCGTGTTCGGCGACGCGCCGAATCTCGGCCAACGCCCGTCGAGCGGCGACCGTCAAGTTGGCGTCGGCATCCTGAGCCAGGATAGCATTGAGCGCTTCCACGGCATCGCGCGCGCGAAGCCGTCCGAGCATCTGGATGGCGAGCTGTTGCAGCGAGTAGACCGGCGAATGGAGCAGCCCGGTGAGCGTGCGATGGAGCTCTGCATCGTCCGGAGCACACGCTTCCCAGGCCAACAATGCCGCTTGTCGCACGCCCTGGTTATACGCGCTGCCGGTGTAGGGCTTGATCTCGGCGACCAGTCGTCGATCTTTCAATTCCTTGAATGCCTGCAAACAGGCGATGGTGATTTCGTCATACCAGGCTTTGCGGCCGAGTTGCCGCTTGATGATATCGGGGTCGATCTGAGGATTCATCCGGGCCAGCGCCACGATGGCCGTCGCTGCGACATCGGTGTGGGGATCGCGCTCGATGATTGCTTTGAGCTGGTCTTCCGCCGTCGATGAACCCAGTTTCCCTAATGCCAGGACGGCCGCCTTTCGGACGCGGTAATCCGCCGATTGGAGGGCCGGCGAAAGGGCGCGCTCCGCGGCTGCGGTGCGCACGGACCCGAGCTGAAACGCTGCCTCCGCTCGTACTCCCCAGAAACCGGGTTCGGCGATGAGCTTCGCCAGCGTGGTGACCGTCCGCTCATCGGTCGGATACCGGGCGGCCAATTGCCGGATGGCGCGCAACCGACCGGGTACGGCATCATGTTGCGCTTGATAGATGAGCTCGTCGATGTCTTTGGGGAAGTGAATTTCGGCCACCAGATCGCCTTGGCCATCGAAGCTCACCATCAATGGTTTTTGATCGCAAGGGATGGTGAACTGTTCGCGCGCGTTTCTGATCCACACGTGCTCTTTCCAGGTCTTGGATGGCGTGGCCACGGTGATGGTCACCGGAAGCGTGAACAGGCCTTGTCCTTTCACCTGCGGTTGTACTTGTTTCACCGTGAGGTCGATGAGCTTCTCGGCGGCCAGATACCGGTAGCTGACGTCCAACTGCGGATGACCGGCGCCGGTGACCCACTGATCGAAGAACCATTCCAGATTCTTCCCCGTCGATTCTTCGATGGCGATTTTCAGATCGTGACTATCCACGTTGGCGAATTGATGAGTGCGAATATAGTCCCTGAGCGCCCGGAAAAACGGTTCATCGCCGAGAACGCGCCGGAGCATGTGGAGCACGGCCGCTCCCTTCAAATAGGTGTGCGCCGTGTTGTAGATCTCATTGGGCGCATCGAAGCGGTGATATTCGAGCGGGCGGATGATGTGCTCGCTCCTGACATACTGGAAGTAATGTTTTTTGGCCAGCTCGACGTCGAACAGGAGCTGATCGTGCCCCTGCGATTCCTCGTCCCAGAGCATCATGGCGTAGCTGGCGAAGCTCTCGTTGAGCCAGATATAGCTCAAATTCCGGCAGGTGAGATTATCGCCAAACCAATGATGGGCCAGCTCGTGAGCGATGGTCGATTCTGCCGTCCAGTCGGTCGTGTATTCATCGAAACCGGGGCTGAAATCCAGCGGGGCCGTTTCGTCCCGCAGAACGCTCGCCTGGTGACCGGTGACGGTGGTATGCTCCATGGCGCCGATGGCGTAATCGGGAACGGCGACCTGATCGTATTTGTCCCAGGGATACAGGTACCCGAATCGGCTGGAGAAAAATTCCACCATGCGCGTTGTGTTGCGGAACGCGTAGGCTCCCTCTTTGAATCGCCCGCGCGGCACCCAGAAATCGATGGGAATCGTCCCGAATGCCGGTGCGAGTTCCCCTTTCTCGAAATCGCCCACATAGAGGGCGATGAGGTAATTGGCGTGGGGCAGTCGTTCCAGCCAGTGATATGTCTTCTGACCATCGGGTTGCGAACGAGTTTCCAGGAGTCGACCATTGGAGATGGCCACATAGGGCGGCGGGACGGTGATGAGCATCTCGGTGGAGAACTTGTCGTTGACGTCGTTGTAGATGGGCAGCCAATTGGCATGGAGCCCCCCCTCGCCATACGTGGTGATGTAGTAACGCTCGGGATTGTCCGGATCGGGGCGAAAGTACATGCCGGCCCGCGGTTGACATTCGTAGTACACGACGAGGGTCAACCGGTCATAAGGTCCCTTGGCCTCCGAGAGCGTGATCTCCAACGAATGTGGCGTCGTCCGGAAGGCGAAGTCGCGCTTGCCGTCCTCGTCGGTCACCCGTTTGACGTCGAGATGAATGGCATCCAGCGCCAGCGACGACAGGCGACGCAGCGGTCGGAGCGTGATGGTCGATTTGCCGAACACGCGCCGATCGTGGAAATCGAAAGAGATCTCGGCCTTGTAATGAATAATGTCGTATTGGCGTTCACGATTGGCGTGATACGCGCCCTCGGGGAGCTTTTGCGCGCCACTCCATCCGGAGAGCGCCAGCACGATGAGGAGAACGAAAAGCGAACGATGAGGTCTTTTCATCATCATCTCCCTCGAAGATCACCGCCGAGGCGCAGAGGACACAGAGATCCTCCAACGGGCTATTTTCATCTCGTCGATGTGGCACCCGTGCGCCATGGGTGACTCCTGTGAACATGAATTTCGCACAGATTCACTGATTGACTGACGAATGCTTTTTCCATCGGTGCATCTGTTCACCCGCGCTTCTTTCATCCTTCGTGGTGGGCGCGTGCCCATGTGGCGCAAGATGTCATCTTGCGCCCGACCACATCGATTCTTCCCAATGAATCCAAAACCGAACGGCTCAACGTACCCGCCGCCTCCACACTCGGCAACTTGATCCTTCACAAGGACCACAGGGCCCATGAACGATTTCTGCACGATGCCCACCACAGCAAGGGAGGATTATCTCTTTTTGGAGAGCCCGTCAAGGGAATAACGAACATGAGTGTCGAGCGTGCCGGTCTCAGAGGCCACTCCCCGAGGTCCCGATCTCAAAACTTCACTTTCGGAGCGACGAACGCGAAATCGCGACGAGATACGATGACAAGCATGCACAACCCATCGGCCCAGTTCCTATCGTCGATCGGGTGCCATTCTCCCAGGGGGGCCTTCCTCATGTCCATGAGGTGCGCTCATGTTTTGACGGTGAACTCGATCTGTCGCATGACGTGCTGACGGGAGCGCACTGCCCTCACCCTCACCCGCAGCACATAGTGCCCTGGCGTCAACCGCGCCAGCGGCAACGGCCAACTCACCATCACCGGCCTCCCCATCGCCCGCCGCTCCACCACTCCACGCCACACCACCTCCTCCCCCCGCACAACCTCATACACCACCCGAAACGCCGCCGCCGCCTCTCGC
>RFHM01000069.1 GCA_003696865.1 Acidobacteriota bacterium
CAGCTCATCCGCCAGATTCTGGACTTCAGTCGCCAATCGGTGAGTCAGCCACGACCGCTGGATCTGGTCCCCTTCCTCAAAGAGACGACCAAATTCCTGGAACGCACCATTCCGGAAAACGTGCGCCTCACACTGGAGATAGACGTCGGCGAGCATGTGGTCAACGCCGATCCTACGCAGATGCAGCAAGTCGTCACCAATCTGGCCGTCAATGCCCGCGATGCCATGCCCCAGGGGGGAGAATTGGCCATTCGGTTAGCGACTCTGCTGATGGAACCCGGCCAGTCACCCCCCTGCGCCGGAATGCATCCCGGCCAGTGGGTGGCGTTGAGCGTCTCGGATACCGGTATGGGTATTCCCAGCCACGTGCGCGAGCGCATGTTCGAGCCATTTTTCACCACCAAAAAGACCGGCAAAGGGACCGGTTTGGGATTGGCGCAAGTTTATGGCATCGTGACGCAGCATGGTGGATTCATCGATGTGAGCAGTCAGGTGGGGAAGGGAACGACGTTCACCATCTACCTGCCGGCACTCTTGAGCGAAGTGGAAGTGGAGAAGGAGAGCGGCGTCGAAAGTGTTCCTCATGGTCAGGGAGAGACGATCCTGCTGGTGGAAGATGAACCGGAAGTTCGCGAGGCGATTCAGGCCATCCTGACCCATCTCGGCTATCGGGTTCTTCCCGCTGTGAACGGGCGGGAAGCGCTGAATGTCTATGAGCGGCGGCATGCGGACATCGCTCTGGTGGTCACTGATCTGGTCATGCCGGAGATGGATGGCATCGCCTTGATCAAGGCGTTGCGGACTCGCGATCCTCGGGTGAAGATCATCGTCATGAGTGGCTATCCGCTGAAAGCGGAACATGAGAGGGAAACGCTGAAAGGAGTCGTGGAATGGATACAGAAACCCGTTGCCCTCCCACAATTGGCGGCAGTGACGAAACGACTCATCGAACAACAGTAGGGAGAACGTGCCGAGGAGAGTGTGCCGGGCTTCATCTCTGGGAAGTGACCTGTGGCTTATACCCACTATGACGGATGGGCACCATGGGGCGCACATTGAGAGGTTCGTGCGGCGCGCCGTGCCCCAACGAGTCCATTTTCATCCCCATGGCGTGGCTCGCCAGACTATAGGTCGCTTTCTTGAAGGACGTTCGCACTACCCGATGAATGATCGATGGGATGGAGGGTCAGGGGTGATCCCTTTTTTTGGCTCTTGCCTTTGCGGGGAATTTTTGGTACCTTACGTCCATCTGTTGCAGGGAGAAGAAAATATGGACTTTGAAGCACATATGCCGGGAATGGGTGGGCCCATCAACGAGCGAGAGGCGACGTCGGAATCAGCGCCGCAACCGGAATCTGAGCCGACGGTCAAGAAGCGCCGGACAATGACCAAAGCGGATTTGATCGAGGAAGTCGCCCGTGCCGCCGATCTGGCCAAGAAAGATGCGCAAGTCATTGTGGAGACGGTGTTTCAGAATATCGTCGATGCGCTGAAGCGGGGCGAGGCCATCGAATTGCGCGGCTTCGGATCGTTCCGATTCCGCGAGCGCGGCCCGCGACGAGGGCGGAATCCCAAGACGGGAGAGCCGGTCGACATTCCGGCCAAGCGAACGCCCTACTTCAAGCCCGGTAAGGCGCTGAGGGAGATCATCAATCAATAAACGCGATGGATTTTGTCTGGAGCCCTTGGCGGTATCGGTATGTCTCGACGGCGGACGCGGAGGGCGAATGTATCTTTTGCGTCGCGCCCCAGCGCTCGGATGAAGAGGCCCTCATCCTCTATCGAGGAGAAAGTAATTTCATCATCATGAACTTGTTCCCCTATACGGCCGGTCACCTGATGATCGCCCCTTACGAGCACCGCGCTTCCTTGGCCGACGCTCCCAAGGCCATCACCGATCAGATGATGGATCTGGCCAAGTGGAGCGTGAAGGTGTTGGACCGTGTCTATCGCCCTCATGGATTTAATGTGGGAATGAATCTGGGACGAGCCGCCGGGGCGGGGGTAGAGGAACACTTCCATCTGCATGTCGTTCCTCGCTGGTTCGGCGATGCCAATTTCACCACTGTGATCGGCGAAACGCGCGTTCTCCCCGAAGATCTCCGCACGACGTACGGCAAGCTCAAGGTAGAGTTCGATCGGGGATACCCAGACGAGAAAACGTCCTGAGAGGACGGCTCGCCCCGTTCACACCCTCGGTGAGGAAGAGGAGGCGACCATGAAAGTTTGGGGTTGGCTTTTTGTCTTCTCGCTGGCCATGGGGCACGCCGTCATGGCCCAGCAACCACAGAGGCCGCCACGGCGGCCGCCGCGCGAATCGATCCCTCTACCCGGTCCGCCGAAGACTTCGGCGCTCCTGACCATTCGAGGGAAGGTCTATTATCCCGACGGGCGACCGGTGGATCGGCGCATTCGCGTCACGCTGCGGCTCACCAGGGGGGGCGTGGTCCGGGATGTGTATACCGATTCGGCGGGAAACTTCGTCTTCCGGGTTCCGCCCAACGATGACTACGAACTGGTGGTGTGGGAGAGCGATGAGTACGAGACCACTGTGGTGCCGGTCTTCTTTGGCGGGGCGTCATTCGTCGTGTTTCGCATGATCGTCCTTCGCCCCAAGAAGGTCCAGAACGTCGGTCAACCTCGCCCGGGCGTGATCTCCGTCGCCGAATTGGATCGGGATGTTCCCCGGGCGGCACGGCGAGCTTACCGGCGGGGGCTGAAGGCGTTCAAGAAGAAACGCTACCAGCAAGCCATCGCATATCTTCAGCAAGCCGTCGAGCGATATGAGAATTACTTCCAGGCTCACCAGCAGTTGGGTCTCACCTACCTCATGTTGAAGCAATGGGCGGATGCCGAAGAATCGTTCCAGAAAGCCATCCAGATCGCTCCCCGGATATTCCATCCCTATCTGAGCCTGGGGTACGTGCAAATTCAGCAAGGGGCGTATGGGCGCGCCGTCGAGACGTTGAAGCGAGCCGTCACGCTCGATCCCTCCGATTGGCGAGGCCATCTCTGGCTGGGCGTCAGTCTGGTCAAGGCCAACCAGAATGAGGCCCTGGCCGAACAGGAGCTGGAGAAGGCGTTGCGGTTGAGTCATCCTCCTCAGGCGACGATGGCTCGACTCTACCTGGCCAACCTTTATATTCGTCGCGGCCAACTGGAACGGGCGGTGGCGCAAGCCGAAGCCTATCTCAAGGAGGCGCCCAACGCCGAGAATGCCGAACAGGTTCGGCAACATCTGCAACAGCTCAAGGCTCGGGTCGCCGAACGATCGCCCCACTGATCATTCTCGATGACGGCGGGCCTCATTGGTCGTGATCCCGGCCATTGCCGCTGCCCTCGCTCTGCCTCTGACGTGAAGATCGATTGGGATGGGATCATGCGTCACTCTCATGCTCTCACTGTTTGCTGAGAGGAGCGAGCCGGACGTGAAGTGACATCATAGCCTGAGAGCGCTGGTTCCCTTCTCATAGCGAGAAGTGTAACCCTCCGCGGAGGCGAGTTCCGGGGCCTGCGCAGGGAAGCCTCGCGGCTGGACCGCGGGGAGGAGTCACATTGTCGGCTAGTCCCATGGCCCGTGGAAGAGGAGTCGCGTCTTGTCCTTTGAGCGAGGCGCGCGACGATTCCCGGAAATGGCTCCATGGTTGGGAAGGAAGCGGAGCGAGTGGTCCACCCGCTTCACCGCGCTCTTTTCACAGGACTCGCCCGTGGCGCACGTTAGCAACCTGTGCCACACTTTTCGAAAGCATCGATCATATTTTGAACCGAAGGCTCGGCGGTGCGCTACCGATGGCGCGCAATGACAACTAATGAGTCGCTCGGGGTGAACCCCTTTTCGCCATCGGGGTGGGGGTGATGTTCAGGAAGCTTTCGTCGATCTGAGAGAACGCTCGTCGCCTCTAGGCGAGATCGTTGCGTGGCCGCGTCATTTCGGCTTGTTGTTTGAGGACGCGGCGAATGCGCTGGCGCATCTCCATGATGAAGGGATTGGCCGGATCGAGTTCCTGAAGTTTGTTCAGGTAATACCAGGCATTGTCGTGCTCTGGAGCCACGTAATCGCCGCGCTTGAAAGCCTCTTCGGCGCGTCGCTGGAGCGATTCGATGCGCCGCGATTTCTCCGCCGCCGAGAGCGTCTCCTCCGTCGGAATGAGACCGAAGGCATAGCGATTATTCTTCGGTGGTGCCGATGGGTCGGCGTAGATCTTTCGATCGATGACCTTGAACCCTTCTCGAGAGATGACCAACTGGTGCAATCCTTCGGGGAGCAACATGCGCAGGGGCGTTCGACCGATGGTGAGGCCGTCAATTTCCACGACAGCATCGGGTGGATCAGTGGCGATATCCACAATGACGATGTGCTGTCGATGGAGCGTGAGCGTGATGATGCCACCGGCGATCAACAGAAGAGTGCCGCCCAGGATCACAC
>RFHM01000425.1 GCA_003696865.1 Acidobacteriota bacterium
CCACCACCTTCCCCGCCGCCGCCAATAACTCGGCATGCCGACGATGCGCCCGCGCCGTGGTGGCATCAAACACCAACTCAAACTCCGCGGCATGCTCCAGAAGCTCCTCAATCCCCCGATGCGTCGTCCGATACCCCAGCGCCCGCGCCCGCCGCAACCCCTCCGACTCGGCCACAATCCCCACCATCCACGTCAACTCCAGTACCTCACTCCGCCGAATCTTATACATCAAATCCGTCCCGATGTTCCCCGAACCGATGATCGCCACTTTGACTCGTTCTCCGGTCACCGCCCTTTACCTCCGCAAGTTTTTACCCTCGCGCTCCAGGAGGGGGAAAATTTCCGCTTCTTCCTGATGAATATGTTCCACGATCATGCTGATGACGCGCTCTCCAGTGCTGACGAGCGTCTCTAAGGCGCGGCGCGTTCCCGTCGCTTTCACGCCGGCGAGCGCCCTCTGGAGCCGCTCATACTCCCGCTGCAAGAGCACATCTTCGTTCTGGAGCTCCTGAACGACCGTATGACGCCCTAATCCCCGGTCCAAAAGGACGGGGAGCAAAGACTCTTTCTCCCTGGCACAATGAACCAAGATCTCATTCTTGAGCAGACGACATAATCCCTGCAGGGCGCCCACTACCGTCGCGGCATCCGTTGAGGCGATGGACAACCCATTCAGCGAGCGATCGAGCTCCCTCAAACGCTTCAAGAGTTCGCGGTGCTCTCTCTTCAGCTCGTCCAACTCATTCAGTATATCGATATCCATTGGACTCTCCTCAGGGCGGATTCGTTTCAAGAGAGACAGGACTTTTTACAGGCTGCCGCCCTTCCAGTCAAGGCTGGCTCGAAAGGGCTCATTTTGGTTGAATCGGACACGCCGGTTCGACTCCAGATCTGCTTCCACGCGCGCTAAATGTCCGCACTCGCACCTCGAACGAAATACTCTTCACCCGCTGGATCTTGGGTTCCGCCTCGGAAACATGTCTGTGACGCTACCGGCCCTCGCTCAGGATTCAAGCAAACGTGACGCTCACCGACCCGAGATGGGCGAACTCGGCCCTCATCTCATCGCCCGCGCTCACCCCTAAAGCCGCCGACAATGATCCGGAGAGGATGACCTCTCCGGCCTTCAGTGTAATTCCGAACTCGGCCAACTTATTGGCCAACCAGGTCACCGCCACTGCCGGATGCCCCAACACGGCCGCGCCCGCTCCCGTCAGAGCGACCTCTCCATTTCGCGACAACACCATGCCCACTAACCGTAAATCCACGGCGTCGACGGGCGTTCGCTGTTCTCCCAGGACGAACAGCCCCGACGAGGCATTGTCGGCGATCGTGTCGGCGAGTTTGATTTGCCAATTTCGAATTCGGCTATCGATGATCTCAATGGCCGGCGCCAGCGATTCGGTGGCCGCCATCACGTCCTCCACCGTCAGTCCCGGCCCCTGGAGATCGCGCTTGAGGATGAAAGCAATTTCCGCCTCCACCTTCGGTTGCACCAACCGATCCAGCGCGACCACCCCACCATCGGCGACGGCCATGTCATCAAGGAGATGACCATAATCGGGCTGGTCGACACCGAGCATCTGTTGCATGGCGCGACTGGTCAATCCGATCTTCTTCCCCACGACGCGTCGGCCTTGGGCGAGCTTTCGCCGAATGTTTTTCAACTGGACGGCATAGGCCTCCTCCGGCGTCATTTGCGGGTATTTCTCGGTCAACGGCGGGATCGGCCGTCGCTCCCGCTCGGCTTCGTAGAGCGCGGTGGCCAGCTCTTCAAGATGCGATTCGGATAACGACATCGTTCGTCTCCCATCATCCGGAATTCTACCTCTTCGGCGCAGCCGCTCCTCGCCGGGAATGCTCCGCCTCGACCTCCTCATCGCCCTCGGCGCCTCGATACCCGAGATCGCGCGAAATCGCCCGAGCGGCGGCGACGACCGATCGCGCCAAGATGGGAATCCGCTCATCGGTCAGCCGGAAAGCCGGACCGGCAATACTCACCGAAGCGACCACGCGCCCAGAATAGTCTCGGACCGGGGCGCCGATACACTTCAATCCCTCCTCGAATTCCTCGTTATCGATGGAATAGCCCCGTTGGCGGATGAGTGCCAACTCCTGCTTGAGCTCGACCAGAGTGGTAATCGTATTCGGCGTGAAGGCTCGCAGGCCGCGTTGCCTGACCAGTTCCTCCAGCTCCCGTTCGGGGAGGAAGGCCAACAGCGCTTTCCCCACCCCCGTGCAGTGAGCCGGATTCCGCTTGCCCACCGTGGAAGGAACGCGCATCGTGCGGGGCGGTTCGTGCTTGTCCAAGTAAAGCACCTCGCCCCGATCGAGGATACAAAAGTGCGCCGTCTCGCCCGTCTCCAACACGAGTTGCTCCAGATGAGACCGCGCTCGCTCGCGCACATCCAGGTGAGAGACGGCACTGCTGCCCATCTCAAAGAGCTTCAGTCCCAATCGGTACTTTCCATTGGAGGGACTCTTTTCGATCAATCGATGCTGCTCGAGCACCTTCAACAGTCGACGCACCGTGCTCTTGTTCAACCCCAATCGCTCGATGAGTTCGGCCTGAGAGAGTTCCGGTCCCTGCTTCCACAATAGCTCTAATATGGCCAGCGCGCGGTCCAGGACCTGGATGCGATATGGAGATTGAGTTGTCGGAGCGCGCTCCCCCATTGTGTCACATTATGACACTTTTGTCATATAACAACACCGCTATACAATTACCAGAAACCGATCCTCGATGTCAAGCAGTTTTATCACGCCCCGTCTCACCAGCTACTGGTCGGCAATCGGCCGCCCCTGGAAGCCCGGCGAGGCTTCCAGGCGAACGGCTCGGATATCCCTCCATACACGACGCGCGCCGTATGAGTGAAGATCATCGATCACCGAGATGGGAATGGATGCTCTGTCAATGAGGATGCCGCGCCCGACTATCGCTCGACGATAGCCGCCGACCGAAGCCGATCGTCCGTTCTCGCTACAAAGAGAGTGTCATAATATGACACTACGCTTCAATTCCCTGCGATTTGACGTCATCTCGAATCCCATCTCAGCGACAGAGGCTCACTGTGAGGATGCTATCCATGGTCCACGAGTCGCCCCCTCGTGGAAGATCACCGCCGAGGCGCAGAGAACGCAAAGATCTTCCAACCGGCTCTGCTCATCGGGTGACCCCCTCGAAAATAGACGACGGACGACCGAGGTTCTCTTTTCATCCCCCGGTGTGGCTGGCGAGGCCATGAGGGCCCCCTTCGAAAATCGCCACCGATTCCACAGATGGGCTCAGATTCCTTATCTGTGATCATCGGTGAAATCTGTGGCGTGATGTTCATCCCCTCGGTGTGGCTCGCCAAGCCATGGGTGACTCCTTCGGCATGACGTCGCCTGAGAGGCGAGTGAACTCGGGCGGCATACTACTCGCTCAAATCGACCCAGACGCTCTTGACCTGCGTGTAATACTCCAGCGCGTGCATCCCCAGTTCCCGACCGAATCCGCTCTTCTTATACCCACCAAACGGCGAGGCGACGTCGTACCGGTTATACGTATTGATCCAGACGGTCCCCGCCTTCAGTTCCCGGGCCAGCCGATGCGCCTTTTTGATATCTCGCGTCCACACGCCGGCGGCCAGCCCATAGATGGTATCATTGGCTTTTTCGATCGCCTCGTCGAGATCCTTCACCGGAATGACCGACAATACCGGTCCGAAGATCTCGTCCTGAGCAATCTTCATCTTGTTATCCACTCGATCGAAGATGGTAGGGTTGAAGTAGAATCCCTTCCCATTGCCCAGAGACGGTCGATCGCCCCCAGCGACCAGGACGGCGCCCTCGCGACGCCCGATCTCCACATATCGCATGACCTTCTCCAGTTGAGCCTGGGAGGCCAGGGGCCCGAGCCGCGTTTTGGGATTCAGGGGATCGCCGGGCTGAGCCTTTTGTGCCCGCGCCGTCAGGCGTTCCAGCAGTTGATCGTGAATTGCCTGTTCGACGAACAGGCGCGAGCCCGCCGTGCAGACCTGACCGTTGTTATAGAA
>RFHM01000426.1 GCA_003696865.1 Acidobacteriota bacterium
TCCCTCCCACCGATTGATTCACGTCAAAGCGCGCTCGACGAATTCCACCAATTCTCGAACGGTGAACGGCTTCACCAGGAAAGGGCGTCCCGAGCGCTCAAGGAAGGCCGTCGTATGTGGGCTGACGACATCACGACTGAAGAAAGCCATGCGCTCGGCCTGATCCGGATGGGCGTCCCTGATCGACTGATACACCTCCATGCCACCAACATCGGGCATTTTCAAGTCGACGATGATCAAGTCATATGAGGACTGACCGGCCATTTGGATGGCCGTGCGTCCATCGCCGGCCGTGTCCACCTGGTAGCCGCGGGAGGTCAGGATGCGTTTCACCAGGTCGACGACCGAACGCTCATCATCGACGACCAGAATCTTCTTGACCGTGTGCCCTGACTCCGGGCTTTCCGTCATCGCCTTCTGGTGTCCAGTTTCCAGCTCGGGGATCAAAGCGAGAACGCCAACAAGGCTCCGTTTGAGAGCTTCGATGCTGTCGCTCAGTCGAGCGGCCGATTGCGGATCCCTTCCCGCGTTCTCGGCGAGAGAGCGGATGTGCCGAGCGAGATCGGTCATCTTCTCGAGTCGATGACGCACGTGCTCGGCCTCATCGGCCATCTGCCGAACGAGATCGCTCAATGGATTCTGTCGTCGTTCATGCATGCCGTTTCCCTCTCATGCCGGACGAAGCGGCACTCCGGAACATACGCTCCGGAGCACCGTCTCATCTTTGTGAGTCCCGAAAGAGCACTATATCGACCGAAGCGAGCGCGGCTCGACCAGCCACAACCGACTTCAATTTTGAGCGGCCACACCATTGTTACGCAGAGCTCGAACCATCTCATTGACCTTGAGCGCCTCGCTTCCTTGAGGCCGTTGTGAATGACGGTCTATCCGCTGTCGGCTTCCGGGACCCTCAGCTCTCTCCGGAAACGCCCCGGCCCATCGTTCACGGTTGCCCGCGGACATAGGCGCGGAGCGCCTCTCGCGCTTTTTCCTGGTCGCCTTGAGCTTCATAAGCGGCGGCCAGATGGAGATAGTTTTCTCGCCGGCCACCCAACTGGAGGGCTTTCTGGAAGCTGGCGATCGCCGCCCGATAGTCGCGCATCGCCAGAGCCGTGCGGCCCAACCAATGGTGATACTCCGCTCGATCGGGGGCGCGAGCAATGGCTTCGGTGAAAGCGGCCCGTGCGGCCGAAAAGTCACCGGCATCGAACAACCGACGCCCCCGTTCAAAGACGTGGTGTGGGGATGAGGCGGGCATCTCCAGGAGTTCGGCGAAGCCACCCCGGCCCACCTGCTCGGTCACATACAAGCCGAGGCCCACGATAGATGCTACGAGGATCCAGCCAAGAAGCCATCGAGCCCACGTCTTGCTCGAGGCGGGTGCCGGTACCTCTTCGGTCTGGAACCGGCCGCGGCGCTCGTCGGCGCGCGATTCGCTCTCCTCCCGGTCCGATTCTCCTCCGCCATCCGCGAGATCGGACTCCCCGGATTGGCGCCGAGGAGACGACGATTGACTTCCACCGGACTCCATGGCTCGGAACGGTGCTCGGCCATCGGCGAGACGAAACCACAGCGAGTCGAGCGCGATAACGATGGCCGTCAAATTGTCTCGCGCTCCACGTTCATAGCACAGATCCCGGAGCACATCGCATATCGCCTGGGGATCGGTCTCGCTGGCCAGAATGTGAGCCAACTCTTCATCCCCAATGTGATGAGTGATCCCATCGGTACAGAGCAAAAAAGTGGTCTCCGGCGAGACGGCGATGATCTTCGTCTCCGGTTCCACATCGGCGTCCATTCCCAGGGCGCGCGTGATGACGCTCTCACCCACCTTGCCGATATCAGGTGCAGCCCAGAGGCGATCGTGAGCCAAGGTATGATCTCGCGTCTCGCGGTACAAGCGCCCATCCAGGAATCGATAGATGCGACTATCACCAACGTGGCTGAGGATGGCTTGTCGCTTGTCGATCAGGACCAATGCCAGCGTGGTGGCCATACCGCTCAACAACTCATCGTCGAGCGACATCTCATGCAAGTACCGATTAGCATAGCGGATAACCTGCTCGACAAATTTCACCTTATCCTCGGGGAGTCTCTTGTTGGCGAATCGATGCTTGAGAATCTCCACGGCGATCTGACTGGCTACTTCGCCAGCGTTCTGCCCGCCCACACCATCGGCGACGGCGAACAAGGGTACCTCTTCGAGCAACAAGTAACTATCTTCATTGGTGACGCGTTTAGGGTTCAACCCACGATCACTCACATACCCATAGCGACCATACTTGAAAGACTTGGAACGCCGCTTTTTTTTCACCCGCCCGCCCATGATGCCTGCAGCATTATTCTACCTCATTTTCCGAACGGATGCCTATGAAAATTCATGCCCTCGTCAAGGACGCCATCAATCGATCATCCGCTGGACGCTGGCTCCACTCGCCGGTAACCGTCTCTGCTGACCGCCACTCGGGAGCTCCTGACGAGCCACCTCATCCTTCCAGGCGATGGGATGAATGCGAAACCTTACGAATGGCCGCCGAGCTTGTCGAAATTCCGCTGGCGCGCCGCCTCGTAGAGCAAGATGGCCGCTGCCATGGCCACATTCAAGGACTCAACCTGACGCCGCATGGGAATGGTCACTTTCATCGTGGCCGAGGCTAAGGCCTCCTGGCTGAGACCAAAAGCCTCGTTCCCCATGAGAAGCGCTAGCGGTTTCCGGAGATCAACCGTCGTGAGAGGGCGCCCATGGTGAGGGACGGCAGCCAAGATATGGAGTCCTCGCTGTTTGATCACCGCGAGCGCGGCGCGGAGACTGACGCGCTCGATCACGGGGAGCCTGAGAGCAGCACCCATGGATGCCCGAATGACTTTCGGCGAAAACGGATCGACGGTTTGAGGAGTGGTGATGATGGCATCGGCTCCCAGCGCTTCTGCCGACCGTACCAGCGTTCCGAGATTGCCCGGATCTCGCCAGGCCTCGACGACGACCAGGAGGGGGATGCCCTCGATCTGTTCCAGAATCTGTTCGAGGTCCCGCGACGCCCTCCGCGCGATGGCCACGATGCCCTGAGGCGTCTCCACGTCGCTCAGATACTCCAGAAGTTCCCACGTCGTCACCTCGCACCGCACACCCCGCTGGGTGAGCCGATCAATGAGCCGTTTCATCGATGGCCGACTGAGCAGATCTCTGGCCACAATCGCCGACTCCAACTCAATCCCCGATCGGACGGCATCCTCGATGAGGCGCACCCCTTCCAGAAAGATGCTCTCCCGATCGCCTCCGGCGCGCACCTGGCGATATCGTTTCACGAGCGGATTCTTGCGGCTGAAAATAGGCATACTGTCTCAACTCGAGATCCGGCGATCACAACCACTCCCCTCGATAATCATACCGTAAAGGCTCATCCCGGACAATTTGGCGGGACCAGCCGGATGTCACTCGAATTCTCAGGCGCGGGCATCGATTTCAGCAGAGTTCCGAAACCCATCCTCACGCCACTCAGAGCCTCTCAGCTCGCTTCACCACACCCTCTCTTCCTCGCCGGCGCAGCAGATCGTCAACTCATTTTTCATGACCTTCGCGCCCCGAAGCTCGGGCGCCCCGCCAGAATCCCAGGCTCCAGCAAGCGAGGCCGTAGAAGAGCAACGGGGATCCGAGGAGGGCGAGGGCGAGCAATCTTTTTTGTCCGCGTCCCCGGAGAAGACGCCAGAGAATGATCAGGAATCGGTAGGGGATCAACAGCGGGATGAGGAGGGGAAACCTGACCAACGCGGCGCCGGGAACGAGACCGGATCGACGAGATTGGGCAGACCAATAGCCGAGATGACGCAATCGCCGGCGAACCTCAGACCAGGTGTTCAGATTGGTATGAGCGATTCTCACTCGTGGATCAAACCACAACGGATGTCCCGTCCATTTCATGAGCTGGCGAGAGAAAACGATGTCCTCAGAGGCCTCCATGTCCTCAGGAAATATATTGTCGGCCGGAATGGCATCGCGCTTGAGGGAGAGATTGCAGGAGGGCAACCAGCGAATTCTCCGTGGCCTGGTGCTGGGAATGTATTCCGAGAACTCGATGGCGAACAATACCGCTCCGGGCATCGTTGACGGCGTGGCCAGCGAAATCGATCCACCAATGGCCGGATAAGGTTCCTGATGTGCCGAGACGATGGCCTCGATCCACCCGGAATCGGCTACACAGTCGGCGTCAAGGAATGCGATGAGTGGCGCCCGGGCCAATCGCAGACCTTGATTGCGAGCCTCTGCCGGGGACAGGCGCCGGTCATGATGGATGAGATGAACGTTGGGGAATTCTTCCTCGACAATTCGGGGCGTAGCATCGGCGGAGCTATCGACGACGATGATCTCATAAGGCCACCGGGTCCGCTGATGGAGAACGGAGCGGAGGCAGGCCCGGATGCGCCTCTCTTCGTTGAACGAAGGGATGACAACCGAGACGACGGGCTCGCCTCCTGCGCGAAGCGGCGGCTTGGCGTCCTGTTTCATCTCCGAATCAGTTCCCCGTTATTGTGCCCGACAAAATGGTGGTTGACAATGTAACGGGCGCAAGTGGGGAGAATCGGTTCCCGACCGGGAGAGGCTCAGCCTGCGGAAGAGATGCCAATGGCCGGCGAAATCGCCTAGGTTGTGGCCGAGCGGAGGAGTTGATTGACGCGCGTCGTCAGCCGGGCCTTATATCGCGCGGCGGTATTCCGATGGATGATACCTTTTTGAATCGACTTATCGATGATAGACATCGTCTGCGGCAGTAACTCTTGAGCGAGCTTCACGTCCCCGGCTTCGATGGCCGCTCGGAGCTTCTTGATCGCCGTTCGCATGCGACTCCGATTCCGCCGATTTCGTTCCCGGCGCTTCTCGTTTTGCCGCATGGCCTTGATGGCCGACTTCGTATGTGGCATAACCCGCCTCCGTTGTAAAGCGGTGATTATAGGCAAAGCCCTATGTTGTGTCAAGATCTCCGACCGAGTAATCGTTTCGATGAAACGCGCATTCGGGCGCCGTCTTGGCAACGTGGAACGATGTGTTGCTGGTATGAGCCTTGACCAGTTCACGACCGATGACAAAAACGGTAGCGTACGCTATTGAATCATCAGAGAAGCAACAAAGCGGATTTCCCAGCACATTGGATCGGGGCCGTAGAGGACGTGCAAATCGTCCCCGAAGAGTTCCCTTGTGCGATCCGTCCAGTCCCCGTCAGGAGAGATGTCGAAGACCTTGAGGACGATCTGGGTGTCGGGCACGCGGGGCCGGGCGCCGGGCACCGTATGCCTGAACGTCACGTACGCCCGATCGCCGACGACGCAGAGCTCGGGCCGCGAGAGATTGGCGTCGCTGAAGAAGACGGTCTCTTCGTAGACCCATGGCTCGGGAGCGACACGGCGCGCGCCGGCGACAGACTCCGAGAGGCGGCCGTTGGCGCTTATGATCCCAAAGAGCGTCAGCCCAAGGAGAGCCGCTGTGAAAGCTTTGAGTCCCACTGCGTATCTCCTTTCACGCTCCAATCACCGGTAGTCCTTCACGAACCGCCCTGCATGGGGATCAAGCTATTGATGTAGACCTCGATGTTATCATATCCCTCCGGGCTGAGCGTCGTCTCATTAGCGTCGTACCGGTTCGGGTTCAGGCCGTTGGCAATCTCCCACGCGTCGGGCATGCCGTCGTCGTCGCTGTCTGCCGGAGCGTCGAAGCTGGTCACATAGTCCGGCCAGCCGCCCGCATTGTTGTCGCAGTGGACGATGAAACGATACGCAGCGCCGACTTCCGGGATCACATCCCATGGCCGGTCCACAGTCACCACGTTGGTCCGGGGATTGAAGCGCACGACATCCCGCACCTGCCCCGCTGCGGCGCCCGTGGTGATCTCGATGCTGTTCCCGTCGTACGTGTGCCGGTTTTGCGGATTGGGCCCCTGTTGAGTGTCGCCAGGGTGATGCTCGACGGTGACTGTGTTCGAGGTAGCGCCCTGAACCTGGCCTTCGGGATAATAGATGGGATCGGCATCCACGCAATCGCGGATTCGGCCGGTGCGCGTCTCGATCTCGGTCAAAATCCGCCGATCTACGCCGTCTCGTTGCCGGCCGGTCGTCAGGTTGCCCGCGCCATGAGGGCTGCTGAGTTGGGCATAAAGGGTCTCGACCGGATCGATCGTGACGCCGGAGAGCGCCCCCGCCGGCACATCGCTGCGGTACCGCTCGTCGCCATCCACCACCAGCCACTCGTCGCCGCTATTGGTGGGGCGGAAGGGACCGAGGTTCCCCTGCACATACACCCGTGTCGCGCCACAGTCTGAGTCGGGGCAGCCGATCACGACTCCCCGGCTGTCGGGCGGCGTATCCGGCCCGGCGATGAAATGGTTGCCGATGACGTTAATGAGCACGTCGGCTATTACGCTCAAGCCTCGATTCCCCCAGTTGTAGATCACGTTGTTGATAGCCTCGCCGTCCACGCCATTAGCATACTGGGGATTGCGGTTGTAGCCATGGGCAATGATGTTATGATGCACGCTGATGCGATCCATGGGATCTTTGCCATAGAGAGCGAACGCAAACCCATGCGGTCCTTCCTGATGGATGCTGTTGTGCAGTGGCTCGGTGATGAAGTTGTACTGAAACGTTACATCATGCGCATAGCCAACACCGACTACCTCGTCAGTAGACCAACTCAGCGAATTATGATCCACGATGACGTTGTATGAGGGATTCTCCGTCGTGCCCCAGATAGTGATGGCGCGGCGAATACCCGGCCGCGGCCCTTCGGGATCATCGCCAGGGCGGATGGTGAGTCCGCGAATGATGATATCGTGGGTGCGGACGATGCGGATGCCGGCGCCGCGGAGTATGATGCCGTCGCCGGGCGCCGTTTGGCCGGCCACGGTCAGATAAGGATGGGTGATCCGGATATCTCTTTGCAAATCGATCACCCCACCCACCTCGAAGACGACGATGCGCGGTCCTTCTGCTTCCAGCGCCTCACGAAGGCTGCCGGGGCCGGAGTCGTTGAGATTCGTCACCTTGATGACGCGTCCACCTCGGCCTCCGGGGGTGGTGGACCCGAAGCCCTCGGCGCCGGGGAAAGCGGGCAGAGTTACACGCTGGGTTGCGGGTTGCCCCGGCTCCGTCGACGCGGCCCGGGAATCCCGTGCGTCGCTCTCGATGTGAAGACTACCACTGAACAAGAGCAGGCTCAAACATGTTACTGTTATTCGGTCTTTCACTGCATTCCTCCTGTTTTGATCTCACCTCATGGGCTGAAGCGTGGCTCTCGGAGACGACCGGAAGCCGCGCTCCAGTCCGATAAGCTCCGCCGTCCACTTTCGCCCAAAAGGCAGAAAGCGACAAAATCCTGTTGGGTGTGAACGATGTAGAAAAAATAGAGCGGCGGGATGTCTTCAGCGAAGGTATCCACGGCAGCGCCGCTCATACCGCCGAGAAGGGAAACACCAACGATGATGAGACCCGGGAGTTTTCGTCTTCTCACCATTGTTTGCCTCCCCCGCATCACGCGCGTTTTCGCCTCATGTCAATGAAGATCCCTCACCGGCCCCATTGGCCGGGAATGTCCGTGTCCTTCAAAAGCAGCACAAATAGCGCCATACCGGCGCGAACTGAGGACGGCCATCGGGCAACCGCGGCGTCTTACGATCAACGACAACGGCTCCGTGAGCGTCGGCGAAGCTCCCCGTCGCGGGCAGCGCATCGGTGTACAGTTGATGAGAATGTCCATACGGAGGAACGGCTTCATCCACAGTGTGGGGCGGGCCGAAGACGTCCAGCCCTAGCGCCTTCCAACTCTCCTCGAACGAGGGCCATCCTCTGTCTCGCCGATGAGAGAAACCAAAGTAGCGCTCGGTGGGAGTGGCGTGCGGGCTGCGCAACCAGGGCGCCGGTTGTCCCTGTGAGCGATCGCCCGGCGAAGCAAACATGATCACGCGAGCGACCTCATGCACCTTGGCAATGAGTGCGGCGTGCCCGCCACCCTGAGAATGACCAGAGACAATGATCTTCGACCAGTCGAGCTCTTCTCCCTCGAAGAAACGCTCCCAGCCCTCGCTCGGATAACGGGCGCTCAGATAGCGGAGCAAACTGAGCAACCGGTGCTGAATGGAGTTAGCCGGGGTGACCATCACCAACGGCGTGCGATCTTCACCATCGAGAATCTCGCGTCGTACCCGCTCATGGCATGCCGGGTCGGGAGAGCCACGGCAGAGCCGAGCCACCGTCCAGGAGTTTGGATAACGCAGACCAACGGCTGGAACACCCTGTCGAGCGACCTCCTGCAGGATCAATCGGCTGTTTTCGGGCACGCCGAACGAGCCAGGCAGGTGAACGAAGAGTAAATCGCGCGGCGATACCCCCGGATCGAAGTAGACCACGTGCGGCTCCAGCCAATCGTCGATGGCCGGATCTGTCGCCTGAGGAAAGACGAACCGCTCGATGAGGGTCGTATCGGGCGAACCTTGGCCAAAGCCCAAGCCCGAGAGCAAGAGAAACCCAACCCAGATCCCTATCCGTGTACGCGCGAATGACGAATTGGACATTGTGACTCCCTCGAAAATCCACCGCAAAGGCGCAGAGAACGCAAAGATCTTCCAACAGGCTCCTTCGAAAAGAGACGACGGACGACCGATGACCGGCGACCGACGCGCTCTTATGACCTCTGTTCTCATCTCTCCTGATGGCTATTATGAATTTGAGGCTGCTCATGGAACTGTTGTAAGACACTACAGGGAGTATCTAAAAGGAAA
>RFHM01000427.1 GCA_003696865.1 Acidobacteriota bacterium
CAAGGCCGCGGTCATGGCGCTGATCGGGCGCATGGAGATGCGGGCCTGGGATGCCGGTCCGTTGGAGGTGGCGCGGTCGGTGGAAGCGATCACCCCGTTACTCATCTCGCTCAATCGGCGCTATGGCTCCAATCGGGCCGGACTGCGCATCACCGGCCTCCGACCTCCGACACCTTGACCCGTCAACCCGTGTAATCCCGCCGACCAGACATTGATCGCTCTTTAATGATGGCATGCGTCCCAGAGCGATTCCATGAATGTTTGAGCCGTGATGGTAGTTGCGGACCCCTGAGGGAATGCTTTATTTTGATTGAATTGAAAGGACGTGCGTATGAGCGAGTGACTACCTGTTTCCGGGCGGGGGAGAATGTTTCTGAATTCTTTTCTTCAGGGAGGTTGAGTAACGATGGCGGCCAAAAAAGAGGATAAGGTCATGACGCTGGTTGATGCCGTACAACTCATTCGCGATGGTGACATTATTGCCATGCAGGGGATGGGGACGCAGATGAGCCCCCTAGCCTTGGTTCGAGAGATCATTCGCTCAAGAAAGCGCGACCTCACTGTTGTTATGGTCGTCGGTGGAATTGGATTGGATTGGATGATTGCCGCTGGGTGCGTGCGCCGGGTGCTCGCCATCATCGTCAATCTGGACGAATTCGGGATGGCCAACGCGTTTCGCCGGGCTGTTGAGGCCGGCGAGATCGAAATGGAAGAGTACACCGAGCATCAACTCCTCTCCCGATTATCGGCCGGATCTAAGGGCTTACCGTTTCTGGTCACCCGTTCGGGTCTCGGTACCGATTTGATCAACATTCATCCGGAGACGACCAGGATCATCGAATGTCCATTCACCGGTCAGAAGGTCATCGCCTGTCGGGCACTGGAGCCGGATGTGGCGATTTTGCACGCTCATCGAGCGGATTGCTATGGCAACGTCCAATTCTTCCCGAAACCGATCTGGACGGATGTGGATGTGTTTCCCCGCGCCGCCAAGAAAGTGATCGTGACAGTGGAGGAGATCGTAGAGAATGAGGAAATCAGGCGGACGCCCATTCACACGGGAATTCCGTATTTTAAAGTCGATGCCGTAGTGGAAGTACCCTATGGTGCGCACCCTTGTTCGCTCTATCCCAATTACAGTTTCGATCGCGTCTTATTCCAGGAGTATGCGACGACGTCCAAAACAGCGGAGGGTACGCAACAATTTTTAGACAGGTATATCTTTGGACCCGCATCCCATGCGGAGTACCTTCAGCGCGTCGGAGGGGCCGAGGCGCTGTTGCGAATTCGAAAATGGAGTTAAGCGATGACTCACTGCGCAGAGGATTACACGATTGATGAATTAATGGTAGTGACGCTTGCCCGCCAATTCACCAGCGATGATATTATCCTCAATGGCACGGTCTCCTTCATCCCCGTGGCCGCCATCTTGCTGGCGCGCGAAACCCATGCGCCGGGATTGACTTGGGTGGCCGGCGCCGTGGGCGTCGATGCCCAGCCAGGATATCTCATGGGCAACACACTCGATCCGACGATGTGGAAGAATTGTGTGATGTATTTGCCCCAGTGGGAGGACATGTGGTCCTACGTCCATCGGGGCACCCTGGAAACATTTTGTATTCGTGGCGCTCAGATCGACAAGTATGGTAACGTGAATAACACGGTCATTGGCGATTATTACCACCCGAAAGTGCGCCTTCCGGGATCGGCGGGCATGGGCGATATGGGATCGTTGGACAAACGGATTTTCATTTGGTCGACGACGCACAACCGGCGGACATTCGTCGAGCGCGTTGATTTCCTGGGATGTGTGGGGTATCTGGACGGGGGCGATTCGCGGGAGCGATTGGGATTGAAGAATGGACCTCAACTGGTGATCACCGATCTCGGCGTGATGGATTTCGAGCCGGAGAGCAAGCGCATGCGGCTCCGGTCTGTCCATCGTGGTGTCACGGTGGAACACGTGCGGGAGCAAACAGGATTTGAGCTGGTCATCCCCGATGAGGTTCCGGAAACGCCGCCTCCCACTGAAAGGGAGATCCACCTTCTCCGAGACGTTATTGATCCCAAAGGCATGCGAAAATTAGAATTTCGCGGCGCTGGGAAAAGTGTCAAGTGAGACGTGAGCGTGGGCAAGGTGCCTCCCCGTTTGCTCTTGATCACCATTGGCCGCGTCTCACTTGACACCTGTTTTGAATTCCTTGAGGGTGCATCATGAGACGCATTGAACTCGGTCTTCCCGGCGGCATCATGCCGCCATTCGAAAAGGTCATTCAACAGGCGCAGCGCGCCGAGACGGAAGGATATGATTCGGTGTGGTGGCCGTGCCATTTGATGGGCTGGCATCCTCGATCTATTTGGCGAACCGAGATCACAGAGTTGGCTCGCTATCAGAAGAGCGCGGATGTGTATTTCGATCCCATCGCCGCGATGGCGGCAGTCGGGGCCCACACGGAGCGCATTCGATTAGGAGTGGGGGTGACCGATGTCATCCGCCGGCATCCGGCCATGCTGGCCCAATCCATTCTCACGCTCGATCATATCACGCGGGGGCGCGTGATTCTCGGATTGGGGTCGGGCGAACAGTGCAATATCACGCCCTATGGACTCGATTTTCGTCGTCCCGTCTCCCGGCTCGAAGAGGGCTTGAGGATCATTCGCCTCCTTTGGGAGTCAAGGGGCGAACCGGTGAATTTCACGGGTCAGTTTTGGACACTCCAGGATGCTGTCCTCGGGCTGGAGCCTTATGGCGGGCGGTGTCCGCCGATTTGGATCGCCGCTCATGGTCCACGCATGCTCAAGCTCACCGGCCGCTACGCCGATGGCTGGTTACCCACGATGATGACGCCCGAAGAATATGCCGATAAGCTTGGTGTCATCCGCCAGGCGGCGCAGGAGGCGGGTCGAGATCCCCACGCCGTGACGCCGGGATTGCTAGCCTATGTCATCATCGATGAGGATCGTTCCATCATTCCAAAGTTGATGGACTCCATTCTGGTGAAGGGATTGTGCCTTCTGTTGCCGGCAGAGGTGTTCACGCGATTTGGGTATGAGCCTCCGTTTGGGAAAGAAGCTGTGGGATTTCATGATTATATTCCCTCGCGATTTGGATATGAGGAGGCCATGCGCGTCATCAATAAAGTGCCCCGCGAGGTGGTGGAGTATTACACGCTTCATGGCACGCCGGAGGACGTTGCCGAACAGCTTCAAGCCTTGGCTCACGCCGGATTGCGGCACGTTGTGCTGTGGAATATCACCGCATTTGCCGATGTATCAAAGGTGCGATCGTCGTTTCAATGTCTGCATCGAGTCAAACAGATCCTGGACATTGAGCCTTGACTTGACCTGAAGAATGATCGAGGACAATAGATCCGCTGTGATCTCAGGGGAGGAAGATATGAAACTTCAAGGAAAACGAGCGCTGGTCACCGGAGGAGCATCGGGAATTGGATTGGCCATCGTGCAGCGGTTTGTTCGAGAGGGAGCACGAGTCGTTATAGCGGATGTGAACGAGCAACAGGCTCACGAGGTGGTCGATCAATTCGCCGGTGGCGTTGGCCTGACGATCGGCGATGTGTCAAACCTGGACGACGCCGAGCGGATGGTCAGAGAGGCCGTCGCGCAGTTAGGGGGATTGGACATTCTGGTCAATAACGCTGGGATAGAGACTTATGGCTCAGTAACCACCGCAAAAGATGATGAATGGGAGCGTCAGATTGCGGTCAATCTGCATGGCGTCTATCGGGTGAGTCGATTTGCCATTCCCGAAATCATCAAAACAGGCGGTGGCGCTATCATCAACGTGGGCTCCATCGGCGGGCTCGCCGCGGTGAAGGAATATTCGGCATATGGCGCATCCAAGGCGGCGGTAATTCAACTGACGCGCAGCATGGCCGCCGATTACGCAGAATACAATATTCGCGTCAACTGTGTATGTCCCGGTCCGGTGGATACGCCGATGTTGCGCCGCGCGTGTGAGCGGCTGGGTGGGGATCGGGCCGAAGAGATCAAGAAGATGTACGCTGACGCCACCATGCTCAAGCGCGTGGCACAACCCGAAGAGATTGCCGCCGCTGTACTCTTTCTGGCCAGCGACGAATCCAGTTATATTACGGGCGTGGCTCTACCGGTGGATGGGGGATTCACGGCTCAATGAAATGGAGAGAGTGTGGTATGGGCACACATGCTTCCAAACAGCTCGTTCAGGCCTATTTTGAGGCCATCAATAACACTCAGCTCGATGAGCTGGCGCAACTCTTCGCTGACGATGCCGAGCTTCACTTCCCCATGATGGATCCCATTGTTGGACGTGCGGCCATCCGCCAATTCTATGAAGGGGTGTTGCAGTTTTACCCCAAGCGTTTCGATGATGCCCGGCGATTCTTCTTCAGCGAGGGTGGCGATGTCGCCGTCGAGATCCATTTCGAGGGCACGACGATGGAGGGCAAAGAGGTGGTCTTCGACGCTGTTGATCTGTTTACGATCAGGGGTGGCCAGATTCGCAAGCTCCAAATTTTTTACGATAGTGCAAAGGTCATGCAAATGATCGGCACGCTGCCTCAGCGTTGAGCGGGGGCCGGCGGTGAAGAAATTGTCGCCCTGCCCCGCGTTAACTCACTTCACGGAGTACCACCACTAATCAGCCCGATGTCGGAAACATACAACTGGCCCCGCATGACATATGGCGCGGCTCTGGATCGGATCGTGCGGATGTATCCCGACCGCGAATTGCTCATCTTCTATCGTGATGGCCAAAGTCGCCGATACCGGTCGCGCGAATTCCTGGACGAAGTCAATCGGCTCGCTCGCGGGCTACTGAAGCTCGGTGTGCAACCGGGCGATAAGGTGGCCTTGTGGCTCGCTAATCTGCCTGAATGTGCTGTCGCCGAGTTCGCTATCGCCAAGCTGGGAGCCGTGATGGTAGCTATTAACACTCGCTATAAAGTTCGAGAACTCGAGTATGTTCTTCGACAGTCAGATGCTACCACGCTCATTATCATGGATCGGTTCCTTGATATTGATTATGAGGCTATGGTGCGTTCGATCTGTCCGGAACTCAACACCTGTCGGCCGGGGCAGCTAGAGTCCAAGACATTGCCGCAGTTGAAGTGGGTCATCACGCTCGGCGATGAAGCTCCTGGTATGCTCACCTATCGAGACCTCCTCGCTCTGGGCGATGATCCGGCGTTGGTCGGGGCCTTGCACCGACGCCAAGCGAGCGTGGATCCCGATGATGTCGTGCTCATTCAATACACCTCGGGGACGACCGCGTTTCCCAAAGGAGCGATGCTCGGTCACGACCAGACGCTGCGCAATGCCTATATCATGGCGCGGCGCACGGGCCTGGACGAGAATGATCGCGTGCTCTCGGCCATGCCCATGTTCCATGTGGGGGGCTCGGTATGTGCCCTGTTGGGAACGATCACCTGTGGCTGCCCTCTCTACACGACGGCCACATTCGATGCCGGTCTGACGTTGCGCATTATCGAAGAAGAAAAGATCACCTGCTACATCGGTATCGAATCGATGTTTTATATGTTGCGCGAACACGAGGACTTTCATCGGCGAGATCGCTCGAGCTTATCCAAAGGGTGGACGACGGGCAGCGTGGAGATGCTCAAGATGGTGGCCGACGAAATCGGCATCGAACATGTAGTCTCTCTCTATGGTCTGTCCGAAGCATCGCCCAACGTCTCCATCGGCGATTGGCGGGATCCGCGGGAGAAGCGCCTGACGACCATGGGGCGACCACAGCCAGGCGTGGAAGTGAAGATCATTGATCCAGAGACTGGCGAACCGCAGCCCGCGGGCCAGCCGGGAGAGATTTGCGTGCGGGGATACAACGTGATGAAAGGTTACTACAAGATGCCGGAAGAGACGGCGCAGGCGATCGATTCCGAAGGCTGGCTCCATACTGGTGATCGAGGCAGGCTCGACGCCGATGGCTATCTGATCTGGTTGGGACGCATCAAGGATATGCTCCGCGTAGGCGGCGAGAATGTCTCGGCGCTGGAGGTGGAAGATGTTCTCTTTGGGCATCCTAAGGTTGCTGTTGCCGCTGTGGTGGGCGTGCCCGACCAGCGATTAGGAGAAGTGCCCCTGGCGTTCATTCAATTGAAACCCGGGGTGACGGCCACGCCAGAGGAGATCATTGAATACTGTCGGGACCGCATCGCCAATTTCAAGGTGCCTCGCTATATTCGGTTCATGGAGAAGTTTCCTATGACGGGGAGCGGAAAGATACAGAAATTCGCCCTCCGCGAGCAAGTAATAACTGAGATGAAACAGTCGGGACTCATTTAGGGACCCGTCGTAGGCAAATAGGCATGCACGGTGAGATGTCCACGCCGCAGATTCCCGAACGGATGAGAGCAATGCCGGGGTTGGTATGCTTGGAGGGAATGGCCATTCAGGGTGTTTCGCCAACGTGATTTGGACGGGATATTGCTGGATCAGATGGGGCAACTCGGGCGCAATAAAACCGGTTAGTGTTGCGATGGGAGGCTAACGCCGTGATTCCGACGCGCGAAGTCTACTGGAATATTGACCATGTCTGGCTGATGTACGCCCTCTTGGGGCCGACAACGTTGATTTTCTGCTATGGATGGTATCGGCGGTACAAGCTGTGGAGGATGGGGCAATCGGATATCACTCGCCGGCAACATGTGAAGCAGCGGCTGATCGCCTTTGTTGTATATGTACTGGGCCATAAGCGGATGATCAGGGAGAGGTATTCGGGGTGGTCTCATTTTCTCCTCTTTGCTGGGTTCATCATATTATTTATCGCCACCCTCGTGGTCATGGTTCACGAGGATTTCGGGCTTCACATCATGCAAGGGGCGTTTTACCTCGTTTTTCAATCGTTCATCGTAGATGTGTTTGGGTTCCTGGCCATTATGGGTACGTTGATGTTGATGGGGAAGCGGTATATCTCAAGACCGAGTCGACTCTACCGTAATGTGCCGGAACGGCCGGGAGCGCAGCGGCAGAAGGCTTGGGAAGACGCAACATTACTCCTACTCATCCTCCTCATTCTCATCACCGGCTTTCTTCTGGAGGGCTTGAGGATCGCGGCGACTCATGATCCTTGGGGGCGCTGGTCGCCAGTAGGTTGGGCTTTAGCCCGTGGGGTTGAGAAATGGCTGTCCGTTGCGGCCATGCGCTCAGCGCATCGGATTTTGTGGTGGTTCCATATGGCGATTGTCTATGGGTTCATCGGCTGGTTGCCCTACACAAAGTTGATTCATATCTTCACCTCTGCCGCCAATGTATATTTTCGTTCACTGGAGCCGACCGGGGCCATGCTCAAGCCCATAGACATTGAGACATCCGAGAGATTAGGGACGGCCCGGATCGAAGACTTCACGTGGAAAGACTTACTCGATCTGGATGCCTGTACTGAGTGTGGGCGGTGTCAACAGGAGTGTCCGGCGACGGCCACGGCCAAGCCGTTGTCTCCGAAAACCTTGATCCTGGATTTACGCGAAGCGCTCCATCACCGGGCGGAGGAGGGAACTCGAGAGAGAACGGACCCCTTGGTGGGGACATTCATCAGGGAGGAGACCCTCTGGTCTTGTACTACGTGTATGGCGTGCATGGAAGCCTGTCCCGTGTTCATAGAGCACATTCCCAAGATCGTAAACATGCGACGTTATCTGGTGATGGAGGAAGCGCGATGCCCCGACTTGATGGCCGAGGCGCTTAAATCCCTCGAAGACCGCGGGCATCCGTTTCGAGGAACGACCAGTTCGCGCACCGATTGGTGCCAGGATCTCTCAGTAGCGCACATTTCAGACGTTGCTCATCCCGACTACCTCCTGTGGGTCGGGTGTACCTCGGCGTTGAATGATCGGAATCAGAAGGTCGTTCGAGCCTTGGCCCGCCTGCTCGACCGGGCGGGCGTCCGCTATGGTATTCTTGGTCAACATGAGCGGTGTACCGGAGATCCCGCTCGGCGAATGGGGCATGAGTACTTGTTTGAGCAGATCGTGCGAGAGAATATTCGGCAATTAGATCAGTATGGGGTCAGGAAGATCGTGACCCCCTGCCCCCATTGTTTTAACTGCTTTCGGCACGAGTATCCCCAGTTTGGAGGGCACTACGAAGTGGTGCATCACAGTCAGCTGCTCGCTGAGTTGGTGAGCGAAGGGCGACTCACCCCCGAACCAATGATATCCAAGAGAATAACCTACCATGATCCCTGTTATCTGGGGCGGTACAATGGGATCTATGAAGAGTCCAGGCGGGTCATCCGTGCATGTGCGACTAATGGCATCAGGGAAATGCAGAAGTGCCGGGAACAGGCCTTCTGCTGTGGCGCTGGTGGTGGGTTGATGTGGACTGAGGAATTAGGTGCGAGAATCAACCATGAACGGGTGACCCACGCCCTGGAAACGGGAGCCGATATTGTAGCCGTCTCTTGCCCATTTTGCATGATCATGTTAGAGGACGGCGCCAAAGCCAAGGCGGACGAGCGCTCGATGCAGGTTCTGGATATTGCAGAGATCTTGAGTCAAGCGCTCACACAACCTGAACGGGGATCATAGTTCCGCCTCCACTCGGCTATCGTCGGAAGCCCATTCCTTAATAGGGAGTTGCGGTTAGGATCACCGCATAGGCTTGCCTTCCCCGCCTCGCTCTATACTCTTGAGCAACTCGGCCGCTGACCAGATCACTTGACATGATGAGAGAGAGGCGTTATTATACCAACCGGTTGTTTGGTAAGAAATAACCTGTTGAGGCGCGGGACGAGGGATCCCTGGCGAGATGCTCGTGGTGGGATGTTCATCGTTCGATTGGATGTGCGGACCGCTAAAGATCATTCTTTTGAACCGGTTGCTTAACCGGGATGGCGGCAGCCTGCCGATAAAGCGCGAGCAGTATATGCTCCCTCTTCATGACCTTACTCTACCGGGCCAGCGGCGAGGCTGGTCGAGAGCGTTCGGTGCCGCGATTGTCCTTAATGGATCTACGGGACTGGAGAATGCCCCATGCTGGAGGCCGCAAGCTATCACATAGGTCGAGATTGCCGATGTTCTCGAAGTTGATGGAGGGATCCTTTCGGTATCGCTCGGTCAATCAGACCATTTTCCAAATCCATTCAGTAGGAGGATTCGATCATGGGGAAAAAGCCAACAGGCCAAAGGGAAGTGTTCCCCTATCAGGGTCGATGGATCCATATACTGTTGACCCTCATGATTGGGGGATTCATCTATATGGTGAGCGTCGAGCCGGCTATGGCCCAGGGCGCCGTGACCACGGCGACGCTCGCCGGGGACGTGTCCGACGAGACGGGTGCGGCCATCGCCGGCGCCCGTGTCACCGTCAGGAATCAAAAAACCGGCTTGACACGTGAAGCCGTGAGCGATAGCACCGGTCATTTCATTGTGTCGCAGTTGCCCGCCGGAGCCTATCAGGTGGACATCGAGGCAGAGGGCTTCAAGAAAGTCGTCATCCGCGATGTGCAACTGGACGTGGGCGCCACTGAGTCGTTGAAGATCACCATGCAAGTGGGGGAGTTAGTGGAGAGCATTGATGTGAGTGCCGAAGCGGTAGAAACCCTGGAGACGACCAAGGCGGAGGTGAGTAATATCATCCAGGAAGTCCAGGTTCTCGAGTTGCCGTTGAATCAGCGGAGTTTCACCGCCTTGGTGACACAACAACCTGGCTTGGTGAAGATGACGAGTGCCACGCCGCCCACGGTATTGGGTGCGGCGACGAACACAGGCTCCTATATCAGCGCCGGAGGCCTGATGGGTTCATCGGTTGCCTACCTGATCGATGGCGTGAACTTCAGCAACGGCAACTTCACCGCGCCAGGCACGGCGGCGGCGGGCGACATGCCGGGAGTGGAAGCCATTCAGGAATTCAAGGTCATCACTCACTCCTTCAGCGCCGCCTATGGCGGTGCCGGGGGAGCGGTGGTGAGCTTTGCCACCCGTAGCGGCACCAACGAATTCCACGGCAGCGTCTACGAATTCTTGCGGAACGACATCTTCGATTCCCGAGCTTTCTTCGACCGGGAGAAGCCCCCCTTCCGTCGCAATCAGTTTGGCGCGGCGATGGGCGGTCCCATCAAGCGAGATCGAACCTTTTTCTTCGCCAACTATGAGGGATTGCGACAGAGGTTGACGACCACAGAAATCGCCTTTGTCCCTAACGAATGCGCCCGTAATGGTGGATTGGGGGGGAGCTGCAACTTTCCCGTGTTTGGTCCGAATGGGGAGCCGGTAGCGATTTCTCCAGGCGTGCGGGCCATCCTCGATCTCTATCCGCTCCCCAATGGCGCTGATCTGGGTGGCGGTATTGCGGAACATCTGTTTCAAAATAGGCAGCCCACGCGTCAGGACTTTGGTCTCGTGAACATCAATCATACGCTCACTGATAAGGATCAATTCCAGGCGCGCTATTCGATCACAGATGCTGATGCATTGAGCGCATTCCACCTCCCCACGTTTGAATTCTTGCGGACGGATCGCGTCCAGAATTGGCTCTTGAAGTGGACGCGGACCTTCTCCCCCAGCCTGGTTAATGCGGCCAGCTTCAGCTACTTACGTTCGAACGTTTTTGCGGCGACCGAGCCAACCGTACCGCTCCGACCCGATCAATTTACTGGGAATCCAGCCCGGCAAACTATCGGCGTGATTTCGGTCGGCGGTGGGACGGCGGGAACGACAAGTGGCACACTCACCCTGCTGGGGAACGATGACGCTAGCCCGTTCCATTTGGTGCGGAACAATTTCGTGTTCAATGACGATCTGGTTTACACGCATGAGAAGCATTTACTGAAATTTGGCGTCATGGTGAACCGGTTCCAGTGGAACTGGAACTCGGCCGTCATCCCCGGAGGCAGCTATACCTTCCTCACGCTGAATGATTTCCTGGCGGCCAATCCAGCCGTCGTGATCATTCGTCGTGATGGAGCCGATGCCAGCTTTGGCGTGCGCACCACTTTGATAGCCTGGTATGTTGAAGATGCCTGGCGCGCCCTTCCCAATCTGACCGTCACCTTGGGGTTGCGGCATGAATTCCAGGTTCCCATCCTTCGCGACGTCCACAACAAGTTGGGGAACTGGCGAAGTCCAGAGGACACGGCGATCACGGTGGGAGAACCTTACCATAACTATTCCTTCACTCAATTCCAGCCGCGACTGGGGATTGCCTATGATCCGGCCGGTGATGGGAAGACGGTCATCCGGGCGGGGTTTGGTGTGTTCAATGAGTTCCTCGGCTTCGAAGGCAACGCTCAAGGTGATCTCCAGTGGAACGCTCCCCAGCCAGTGTTGAACACCTTCTTTGGAGCGCCCATTGCCCCGGGATTTCTACCGCAACTCCCATTCCCCACTTGTGATCGATGTACCGAGCCGACACCTTTCGTCGGGTTGGTCACTGGGCTGCTAGAACCGGTCAACTCGCCCACCTCGGTACAATGGC
>RFHM01000070.1 GCA_003696865.1 Acidobacteriota bacterium
GTCCGTCCCTGTGCGCCGGGAGCGAGAACCGATGCGGGAACGTTCAATGTCAATGACCCGGAGGTGATATTGCCGTTCCCGTCGGCGACCAGTATCCCTAGAGTCGCTTCGTCAACGCTGCCCCCGGCAGTGGCGAAGGCATACGTGCCCTGAAAGCTGGCGGCCGAAAATCCCGCTTGGGCTCGAGCGACCGAAGCTTTGTTCCAATGGGACACGGCGCTCATGGCGACCACACCAAGACCGACTATAATGACCAGTACGACGAGGGGTCTTCGCATCGAGAGTTTGACATTCATGGCCTTCCTCCTCTTATCAGATTTTCTACTACCTTCCGCCTGAAAGCGCCGTTAGTATAGCATAGTCCCGATGGCGGGGGAAAGCACATACTGGCCGGATAATCGTTCCGAAGCAGGCGATCTGCGACAATCCCGCCTCGTTTCTGTGTTGATCGGTGTGCTCTTGGAATCGCCCACCGGGGCGGACATCCCCTCTACCTCAGCACCAGAAAAATTGAGACGATCACCCGACCAGCGCGCGACTCGGGGGGCTTCCGATTTTTCGGATGAAATATCCGAAAATTTGGAAACCGGCGCCGCCGGGCCGAGCGATAACGGTTTGATGTTGGGACGGTTGACTTTTCCTCCCCCCCGGCACACAATTTGCATGACTGAATGGAGGATTGTGGAAGGCGAGAATACCCGTCTCGGTTTCCGTAGGGGCGTGGACGCAAAGGAGGATCAATGATGAAAACATATCGACTGATTTCACTGGTGATTTTCCTCTTCTTCCCGATGATGGTCATGGCTCAGTCGCATGCCACGACGGCTGAGCTCACCGGAACGGTCACCGATCCCACGGGGGCGGTGTTGCCCGATGTGCGCATCACCGCCACCAACAGCGAGCGCGCTTTGGTCCGCACGACGACGACCAACGAACGTGGAGAGTATCGCATCCTGTTACTGCCTCCGGGGAAATACGAAGTCAAGGCCGAGGCCGAAGGATTCGTGACCCAGGTGAAAAAAGACGTGGAGCTCACCGTCGGACAAATCGCCGTGCTGGATTTTCAATTGGAAGTCGGAGCGCCAGTGGAGGTCATGGAAGTCACGGCGGCTCCTCAGTTGATCGAAACTGAACGTACACAGCAATCGGATACCATCGAGGAGCGGTATATCGAAGCCCTCCCCATCGATCGCCGGGACTATCTCACGTTCACCTTGTTGGCTCCGGGCATCGTCGATTCCAATGCCTTCGCCGACAACACCGATTTCCGCGTGGCTCAAACGCCGCAGAGCGGACTCTCCTTCTACGGGAGCAATGGGCGAGGCAACAGCATCACCGTCGATGGTGGCGAGGCGAACGACGAGGCGGGAGGTGTTCGCCCGACGGTGAGTCAAGAAGCGGTTCAGGAATTCCAGATCAATCGGAGTAACTACACGGCGGAGTTCGGAGGGGCCAGCGGAGGGGTGATCAACATCGTCACCAAGTCCGGCGACAATCAGTTCCGCGGGAGCATCTTCGGCTTCTTCCGCCACGACTCCCTGGATGCCGCCGACCCCTTCGCCGTGGATCTGGTCAATGGACAGCTGGTGCGCGTCAAGCCCCCATCGAACCGTCAGCAGTATGGAGGTACGCTGAGCTTCCCCATCACCAAGGATCGGACGTTCGTGTTCGGCGCTTTCGAAAAACTCAACAAGGATGAGTCGGCGGTGGTTCCCGTATTGACCGACTTTTCTATCTTCCAGCCGACGGCGGAACAGCGACAAATCCTCGATCAGTTGCGGGCCAATCCCAGTTCGACCCCGGTCGAGTGTCTGGGATCGGCGCCTCCTTTCGTGCTGCTCCCGCCGGCAGCGTGCGCGCAAGTTCTGGAGGGCCTGTTGACCGTCGACTCGCCGAGCACCATCGAACTGTTCAAACGCAATAGCGGGATCTTCCCCTTCGTGGCCAACAACACGCTGTGGTCGGTGCGCCTCGATCACCAGTTCGACGTCAACAATCAGTTCATGTTCCGCTACAACTTCGCCGAACTGGAGGAGCGCAACGAGAATCTGCGAGCGCTGGTCGGCTTTTCGCGGGGCAACGTGATCAAACAGTTCGATAGTACGGCGATGATCACCTGGACGCACGTGTTCAATCCCCAGATGATCAACGAACTCCGGGCGCAGTGGAATTACAATACCTTCGACGTGATCCCCAATGACCCCATCGGGCCGGAGTTGAATATCGCCGGATTCGGTTTCTTCAATCGCGACATTTTCCTGCCCAGTTTCACCACCGCCCGTCGCTACCAGCTCGTGGATAACATGAGTTACACGCGCGGGGCTCACAACATGAAGTTTGGCGGCGAACTGCTCATCCACCGGAACGTGACCGAATCTCACACCTTCTTCGCCGGCCGCTTCCAGTTCGGTCCGTTGCCGGGGTTCGTGGTGAGTCCACAACTTCGGTCGACGTCGATCACCGGTTTGCAAGCCTTCGAACTCGGCGCGCCTCAGTTCTACCAGCAGGGATTCGGCGATCCCACCGTCGACGCCACCCTTCCCTTCTTCGCCTTCTACTGGCAGGATAGCTGGAAGGTCACGCCCACGTTCACCTTCAATTATGGCCTTCGCTACGAGCTGGACGACCGTCGAGATCCGCTGCCCACCGATACCAATAACTTCGCACCGCGCATCGGGTTCGCCTGGGACCCCATTGGCGATGGGAAGACGACCATTCGAGGTGGCTATGGTATCTATTACTCGCCCATCTATTTCCAGATCGATTACGTGGTCAATGCATTGAATGCCATTGGTCCCAATAACTTCCGGCAGATCGCGCAGATCTTCGTCCCGCTGACCGGCGCGCCAGTCATCAATCCGATGACCGGAAATCCGCTCACTTCCGCCGACGTGTATCAAACGCTCCTGGCTCAAGGGGTGATCGGCATTCCCTCACCGACGCGCTCCATTCAACCCTCCGACTTGACGCAATTCGGCATTCAGATCACGCACGACGGTCCCATTCCGCCGTTGACCGTGCTGTTCACCAATTCCGATGATTACGTCAACGCTTACTCTCAGCAGGCGAGCTTAGGGATCGATCGGCAACTGGCGGGCAACTGGGCGGTCTCGGTGAGTTACATCTTCTCGCGGACGCTGAAGATCACGCGCGCGCGAGACAAGAACCTGTTGCCTACAGCCCCCATCGGCCCGCTGGGCATTCGTCAATGGAATGTCCCACCGTGCCCGATCGGTTGTTTCGTCGATCCGCTTCGACTGCAGGACAACGTCTACGAATCCACGGCGCGCGCGTTCTATCACGGGTTCATCCTGGAACTGACCAAGCGGTTCAGTCATCACGTCAGCCTCTCGTTCAGTTACACGTTGTCCAAGGCCATCGACGAAGTGACCGATTTCAACAGCGACTTCCAGGCCTCCGATCAAACCAACTTGCGCGCCGAACGATCCCTGTCGGCGTTCGATCAACGCCACAAGCTCGTCGTTTACGCGGTGCTGGAGAGCCCCTTCCAGGGCGGTCCCGATCATCATCCGCTGGCTCGGGTATTCTCCAAATTCATGATCACGCCCATCCTGCGGGCCAACAGCGCCCGACCGTTCAACCTGCTCGTGGGATCGGACATCAACGGCGATCGCCATTCGACGACCGATCGCCCCCCGTTCGCTGGCCGAAATACGGGTCGCGGCCCGAACTTCTGGACATTCGACTTGCGGGTGACGCGTCGCGTTGGTCTGGGATCTGAGCGGCGGTATGTGGAACTCATGTTCGAGTCGTTCAATCTGTTCAATCGACTCAACTTCGCCAGCATCAACAACACTGTCGGGCTCATTGGTCCGCCATTCGATCTTCACGGGCGCAAGGACCGTCGACCGAGCGAGCCGCTCGGGTTCACCTCCGCTTTCGACCCCCGCCGCATTCAATTAGGCTTTCGGCTGGTATTCTGAGGTCGACTTCCAATGAGTGAGCGTGAGCCTCTCTCGGGTGAGGCTCACGTTCACTCGTCCGTGGCCTCCAGTCAAAGTGCTCGTGGGGAGTACCCGCCGGTCACTGCCCTCGCCCTCGAAAATAGACGACGGGTGACCGATGACCGGCGACCGACGTGCTCTTTTCATCCCCTCGGTGTGGCTCGACCGCGCCATGGACGACCCCTTCGAAAAGAGAGGGTGGCGCAAGCCGTCAGCTTGCGCTACATTCCCCGAACGTCCATTTTCATCCTAGCGATGTGGCCGGGAAGCCATGGATGACTCCCTCTGTAAACAAGACTCCCGGGCTGTGCTGGACCTCGGCGTCCATCGCCGGTCAGCCGGATGAATGTCAGGGAAGCTCTCACGGCAACGATCAATCCGGCTGCGCTCGAAGACTCGCACCTGCCGAAACGGGACGATAGGTTCCCAGCAACCAATCGATCACCGGAGTGGTGACCCCAAACCGGGTCGTCTCATCTTGATAATGGTGGAGCAGGTGGTATCGCTTCAAATAGCGCATCCACCGTGTCCGTGGCGCGCGGAAGTGTATGGAATAGTGAATGAATTCATAACAGAGGTAGCCAGCCCACGATCCGGTCAAGACGACCGCCGCCGATGACCACTGCCGCAGTAAAGCCCAGAACAAGAGAAACCATACCACACTCACCGGAATGCTGGTGGAGAGTCCGGCGAAGATGTGTCGGATATCGGTGGGATTCTCATGATGAGCGAGATGGGCCGCATAGACGAACGACTTCATGCGCGGTGAGCGGGCGGGAAAATGAAACAAACCACGATGGATTCCATATTCGAGCAGCGTCCAACTGATCATGCCGGCCAGGAACAATCCCCCACCCATCCAGCTCGACATGGAGGCGTGCGCGCTGGCCCAGATGAGGAGTCCCAGGCCGGCGGGAAGATAGAGGAAAAAAGGCTTGAAATAACGCCAATCGCCGCTTTCCATGATCACCCTCTCACGCTCGGATTCACCTCACTTATACCCCGCCGCCGCCCTCGTTGTCAACGATTCTCTTCCGAGACAGTGTACTGACGAAGATGATCGCCCCAAAAGAGCACCGAAAAAGCCCCCCAGGCAGCCACGGCATAACATAACTCGCCCCACCCCATAGGTCATGAAGGCCAATATCTCGACTGGGGCGATGGTCGTACCGGAAGGTGGGGCTGAACTGCTTCCATCGGCTGGCGGGCGATGCCGCGACGACGTCTCACCAGCCAACTATTTTGAGACGGCGTCTTCGCCCTCCGTGAGGCATGGCACCGACGAGTTGAGTTCGCATGCCCCATCTGGTATCTTTTCAACCGAGCGAGCTTGAGAGTCCCAAGTGGGGGAAGAACGCGATGAAGCAACGATGGCATCATCTGGCGAGAGGAGTCATTCTCCTTTCCCTGCTCACGTTGGGGACGACCGCCTGGGCGCAGGAAGGGTCCACCAACCCAGCTTCACCGTCGACTCCATCCGTACAGAATTCTTTCCAACAACTCGCCCGATCGATGGAGCGACTGAACGATCGCCTCGGCGAACTCACCGAACAACTGAAGCGCTTCCAGAAAGACCTGACCAGAGTCACTATCCTTTGGCGATCGATGCTCTACGAACAACGTCGAGCTTTCCTAGAGCGACGGATGGCCGACCTGGAAATGCGCCTCCAGTCCATCGATGCGCGGGTGGCGGCCATCAATCAACGACTACAACATCTGGACAAGGAACTCATCGTGACGGGAAGCGCCTTCATCACTCAGGAGGAAGCGCGCGCCCAGATCCGCCGGCAACTTCAACGTGAGCTCCGCCAGCTCGATGAGGAGCGCGCGCGTCTGAGCGAGCAGGAACATGACCTCCGCCAGCAGCTCATCGACGTGAAACGCCGGATCGAGAGGGTGAGGAGAGAGCTGGAGGAATTCCAGCAGCGGCAATCGGAGCCAGAGGCCGATAAATCGAAACAGGCCCCCTCATCGGCTTCGCCCTGAATCCCATCGGGCGCGAAGGGGAACACATGATGTGGATGCGCTCTCAGCGTTCCAACCGCGAGCCGTACCTATCCCTCGGGCAAAGAGAAACGGAAAACCAAGAGTCTCGTGGAAGAACAGCCGGAGTGGCACGGCCCGATGAGATGTCGGCGAGCGCCTCGGGCTATTTCAAGGGAAGGCCCAAGGCCATGCCACCCGGGCTGGCGGGACTGAGGAGGTCGGTTGCGAGGATCGGTTGATTCCCGCCTCTATTGTACTTCCACTCACACATAGACGCATTTTTGTGGAAAAATTATTCGCTCTCTTCCGAAAAATTTTCGGCCGGGCATCAAACCGAAACATCATAGGACTGACCAGAAAAAACCGACATGCCCCAGCATCCGGATCCCGGATCATCCTCTGATGGGAACCCTGAAAGGGGATGAGGAGAGCAAGGGGCGAGTCTCGTAGGTCTAGGCGACCATCTCCACTTCGGCTTCCAGGATTCGCGACCGGATCGGCGCCAGTCGCCGAATGTGCATCAACACCATCGCTTGACCCGGCCGACGCGTTCGTTCGGCCAACTCTCCGGCCCAGCTATTGGATTCCTCCTCCCCTTCGAGTTACATGACTACCTTAGCCCCATCAGGGATGTTCTTTTTCGCCCAGTCCAGATGCTCTATGGTATAGCGGAAGAACTCCAGGCTGAGCTCGACATTGAGTTGTTCAAACGCTTTTGACATGGTTTACGCTCCCAAGCGACGACGTCGATGCGCCTCCCCATTCTCGCGCAAATCCCTCTGCGCGTAGGTGAGCGCATCGGCGAAGCCCATCTCCAGATCGATCTTTTCACAACTCCCATCGCGCCTGCACCAATCATAGTGAGCAACCTCATGGGCCGTGTCCAGGGGAACTGCCACCCTCTCGGGCTCCAATAGGTAGTGAAGTTCCAACCCAGGCTGCCGCCCTGGGTTGGTTTCGATTACCTCCGTCAGGGCTTCACCATCCACTCGCTTCTGGTGGGCACACCTCAGTCAGAAAGAGCAGGGGGGATGACAAGGGGACTGTCTTGGCCTCAGGGCGTGAGGTGCTCAGGATGGTCTAGGCAAATGATTCGAGGTATTGGCGCAAGCGGGCTGGATCTTTCACCCACAACGTCTGATCCTCCCTCCCCACTACACCCTCTCGCCGAAACACGGCCAAGTACTTTTGTACCGTGCGCGGAGAAAAACCGGTGAGTCGAGCCAGTTGCCTGATCGTCAACGCAATGCGATAGGGATTGTTCCGGGACGCCGCCATCCCCCCCTGGCGAAGCAGATGCCAAGCCAGGTGACTCGCCGGGGACCACCTTAACCCGAACATTCGCACCCTCGCCCGCGCTTCATGCAGTTCCGCCGAGAGCAACGTGAGCAAGGGTAACACCAATGGATGCCCCGCCGGCAATAGCTTCAAAAGATCCTCCTTTGCCAGAAACCGGACCCAGCAATCCTCCACGCATCGCACTGAGACATCGTAGGGCTGGCCAGAAAAAAGCCCTGTATGTCCTAGCGTTTCACCTGGTCCGCAGAGCCGGATCAGCACCTCTCGATGCTCCGAACCGCAGATGAGTTCCGCGCGCCCGCGACACAGAACCCAAATGCCGGACGGTGAATCTCCCTCAAAAGCGACGAAACATCCTCGGGAGTACCGGCGTGCCGGCGCCAACGTCTCGAATCGCTGCCAAAAAGCCTCATCCTGATGGCACCAAAGACAGTGCGGGCATCGCCGACAAGCCAGCTCCATCAATGATGGTTTCATCTCCTCCTCCCTTCGCGTTCGAAATAGCCTTATCATCCAACTAACTGTCAGGAAGCGCGAAAGTCACCGGCCCTCTTCCGCTCCCAAGAACATCGAACCTGGAGCTGGAAGCGACGCCTTCCAGTCCAGAATCACCCTCTGCTGGTGACCCTGATTTATGAGAGGTACTGGAGTGACTCTTTGGCCCCCTGCTTCTCGTGTCTTGTCGTGATCAAAGCGAGCGTGGGGAGGCCGAGTTCCTCTCCTCACGCCTCAAAATGGCCTCCCACACCGGACCACGGGCGTTCGGCACCGCCTCCCCTGCATCTCGGAGCGAGCGCTCGCCACCCGCATACATCGCTAGAGCAGTAACGGGAAGTCTCTCATGGCTCCGAGACCAAACATCGCCACTCCAAGAGTGATGAATAGCGAAGCGACGCACGGTACTCCTAAGATTAAAGGACAACCCGTGCTTATCCCCAAAACGAACAACAGGACGCCGGCGATGAGCGGAACGCTCATGCTCAGGGCCACGGTGAGCAGTGGGGATAAGCCCAAACTCATCACGACAATCCATTTCCTTGAGCTCATTATCCCTCCCTCCTTGAGAGAAGTTCGAACAACCAGAAAACGAGCTAAAAAAGCTCAACGCCCAACTGTTGTAACACCACCGGAAGTGGAGTGGCCCAGCTTGTACCAGTAAGGCTTCCCCCAAAGAGGAGACCCACCGGTTCTCCACTCGAACTCAGTACAGGCGATCCAGAATCACCTCCTCGCCCAAAGGGACCAGAGACGCCCACAATTGCCACCTGACCGAAAAACCTAGCTGAACCACATAGACCGGGAATAATGCCATAATTGATCCTCACTGTGGCATTAACGCTCCTGACCTGACCTGTTGTGAGGCCAGTCGTTCGCCCGCTCTTTTGCACGAATTCACCTAGGATCGGATCTCGGGCTGCACCTACAGGCGGACCAATATCGAGAATGCTGTCGGAGATCAGCGCCGTACTGCTCGCTACAAACGCGGCATCGACCAGATTGCTGCTGAACAGCCCAAACTGAATGGGAATAAATCGATCCAGGTCGCCAATGTCCGTTGCCGGGGTACTACACCCAGAGTCCAGTAACCCAGCCTGGAGCTGATCCGTTCCTATGGGAGCGCCGTTCGGACATCCCAACCCACTGCCGGCGACAGCCACATGATTGTTGGTGATGTAACCGACCTGCCCAGTGTTCGGGTCCCGCGCACGGAAGCCCAGCGTACCAGCCACGCAAAGAAGATCGTTACTCGTCGATACGCCCATGGGTACCGGAGGCGGGAAAGTTTGTCGATGTTCCGGTCCACTATCGAGAGGTAAAGCTGTCAGCGCCCAAAACTCGCTTTTCTCCTTGATGACCACCACGCGCACACCTTCAAGCTGATCCGGCACATCCCACTCGGGCGTAGGATTGCCCTCCTCGTTCACATATACATGCAACACATACTCTTGACCTTCCTTCCCGATACCCACGGCATTGACGCCTGGAATTTCAAATAGCGCGTCTTCATGCCGCATCTGAACTTGCTTGATTTGCTCAATCATCATGTTTGACGTTTGCGACTGCACCGGCCCAAGGCCGAGCGCTAAGATCAACACCAGAGAGAACAAAATCCATCTCTTAGAGATGAGATGAGATGAGATGAGATGAGATGGGAATGACTCAGGTTCCACATAGCCGCTCCTTCCTTTGCCAAGAGTTTGACATGACTACAACGTCACACCACGCTCATCATTATACTCGTTTTCGTAAGCGTAGGCGACGCACCTGTTCACCCCCGTCAACAACTTTATGAGATTCAATAAATTACATTGGAAAAATCGTAAATCTCTGGGAAGATGTCACTCCTGGGTTACGCTTCCATATCGGTTGGCGTGGTGTGAAAGTCCGGCGGTCATCGCGCAGCATATCCCCTGGCTCTGGGAGGAGAGTTGGGTGGTGCGGACCAGGCTCGGGGTGATTCTCCATAATATGGGTGACTGGATGTGCGGGCGAGGTTCCTGGAGCGCACCACCCGGGGAGGAGCAGAAGGTGTTGTCAATGCCCGATTCGAAGTTTGCGTCATGCTGTGCCTTCATTACTAATAGACGTATTTTCGGCCGGAAATTATTCGCCGGCTCAAAATTTTTCTCGAAAAATCACCCAAATCTGAGTCAAAAGGCCCCGTCAGCGCGAAGAATCCGACGATGGCCCCCGGGTACCCTCTCGATGTGATTGATAGTTTGAGGGTTATATCCTTGCCCTGGAGTTCCCATTTGGCACGCCACTTGCATAAGAGGAGTAATGCGTATGCTACTCTTGGACTGAAGGAGGTGCACGATGAGCAGAAGCAAGAGACGGACGGTTCACTTGATCGCTCTTACCGCTTTCCTGTTCCTGGCCCTCGACCTCTCTCTCGGGGCCAAAGCAGACCAGCATTCCCAGGATCAGGCCACGGTCACTGCGGTCGAGCGCCTCCCAGTCGCCACGATGGGGAATCAGGATGGGCAGAATGCCGCCTCACCCTCTCCTTACGACACGTTTCCCACCAGCTTACACGCGACCCGGCGCGGGAAAGTCACCTGGTACAGTGCCGAAAATGGAGGCTTCGAAACGTTGACCGGGATTCCCATCGAGCAGCTCACCTGCCTGAAGTGTCATCCGACAATTCCTCCGGAACAATACGAGCCGAGCTGTAACGATTGCCATCAGAAGATCGGCGATCCGGTTCCCGATCAGACGTGTCTTTCTTGCCATGGCCGACAGGCGCTGGAGATCAAATTCGGTTTCTCCGACGTTCATCGAGATGCTGGTTTCCAGTGCCGCGACTGCCACACGTCGCGCGAAATGCACGGCGATGGGATCGAATACAGCTCCTGGCTCGCTCCCGGCGCGATGGACGTCAAGTGCGAGAACTGTCACATCCAGGAAGCGACCCGGAATGAGGCTCACATCATCCACTTCAGTTCGGTGGACTGCACGGCCTGCCACACACAATCGATCATCACCTGCTACAATTGCCATTTCGAGAGCGAAGTGGCCGGCAATCGGAAGCGTCCCTTTGGTATCCTTCGTGACTGGATCTTCTTACTACGCC
Source organism: Acidobacteriota bacterium (assembly GCA_003696865.1). GTDB lineage: Bacteria > Acidobacteriota > Blastocatellia > HR10 > J050 > J050. The sequence continues at coordinate 10,825 of RFHM01000070.1, forward strand.
GGGAAGAGACGGGAAAGGTTCACGCCGGCAATCTCATGACGATGACCTATCAGGGTAAGACGTTTTATACCCTCGCCCCATATCGAGCCCATACCATCTCCCGAACAGCCCGCGACTGCGATGACTGCCACAATAGTCCGGCGCTCCGCGAATACCTGGAGACGGGCAAAATCACCGTCACCCGGTGGGATGATCAAAGCAGGCAGCTCATCCAGACTCCGGGGGTCATTCCCATTCCTCCAGACTGGCAGCAGGCGCTCCAGATCGATTTCCTCGACTATCTGGGAGATCCCACCGCTCCCGAGACCGATCCTCAACTGTGGGAATTCTTGAAGACGGGGGCGGACAGAACGCAGATGCTCTTTGCTCAACCTCTGACCAGCGATCAAATAAGGAAGCTTCAGATGTTCGGTCGATGAGGCCGATGCCGCGCACTCCGGGCCTCTCATCTTCGGATGACGAGGCCCGGCTTTTTCTACCTTCAGGGACCAGAACCTGACATCCGCTGCTCGGGAACGTCGCGGATGACGAGATCAAAGGTGGCCGGCGCGACCTTGCGGAATCGCTTCGAACGATTGAGCGTGACGGACAAAGAAATGGTGGGATGGTCGCCGTGGAACTCGAATCCATTTTCCAGCAGCTTGTTATAAATGGCATTCACATGAAGAGGCCCTCCGGCTTCCCGCAACACGATGGTGGCCGCCTGGGTGGCCGTCAAATCGCGAAATCGCAGGCTGGTCGGTTTGACGTTCGGTCGCAGCGGGGGTCTTTCGTAACGTACGGGAAGAGGAGGGGATGGGGCGCGCTCACTGGACGAAGGCTCGGCGGGCGCCGAAGAGGCGCTCGGTTGGGGCGATGCCGGCACGTGTTCGACCACGGGCGTTCGACCGAGCGCCGCCTGTGTATGCCGGATGATGGCGTCCAGTTCGGCGGCCCGTTGGCGGAGCGCGCGAAGCTCCTCTTCGGCTTCGGCAATGCGGGCGTGAACGGCACGACGCGCGGCCAGCGCTTCTCGAAGCGCTTTTTCCAGACTCAATTCCACATCATGTAGTGACATGACGCCTCCTCACAAACAAAAGGATCACGGGGTATCGCTCGTCTTTCTCCCTCGGCCCACCAGCCCATCGAGTTTCAGTCCTCCCAGTGTTCATCGCCGTCGAAATGCAACACCACCGGTTCGCCATCGAGCACCGTCTCCAGATGCACGTCACGGCCCCACATCTTGTAAATATATTCCATCGTCTTCTGGGCGTATTCCAGATCGAGCTCGGCGCCTTCAAATCGATGGCGGAGGTAGAGCTCCCGATTCCGGTTATAGTCACCGTCGAGGACTTCGATGTAAGGGAAGCCGAAATTGGTCATATCGGCGACCAATTGATCGCGGACGTGCTCCCACGTTTTATCGGTGATGACCCATTCTTCTTCGTCGCGTAGCTGATAGATGTAGAGATCCAGTTCTTCCACCAACTCCCTGGTCAGGTAGTTACGGAGGAAGGAGATGTCGTTCTCTAACTCCCTCACTTCGAAGAGCTTCTGGCGCCCCTCTCCGGCGCGACGGCCAAATCGTTGTTGCTCTTCGGGTGTGGGATGATCCCAGCGCCGTTCGATATCCTCCAGGATCTTGTAACCGATGTAATAGGGATTGAGACTTCCTCGATGAGGCGAAACCACGTGAGCGTGCAGATCGGCAAACTCGATGAACTCCTCACTGCTCAAATCCAGCTCTCGCATGATACGGGAATGCCAGAAGCTCGCCCACCCTTCGTTGAGGATCTTGGTCTGCATTTGAGGAATGAAATATTCCATCTCCTCGTGAATCATTCCCATCACATCGCGCTGCCAGGGTTCCAGCACGGGCGAGTGCTCCATGATGTAATAAACGAGGTCCTTCTCCGGTCGTGGCGGTTCGCGGCGTTCCATCTCATCCTCGTTGACTCGCTCCCGCTCAGCGTGCAGCTCCTCCAGTTCGAAGAGGTCATCATAAGGAGTCCGCGGTCGCTGAGGCGGCGACGGGGATCGCTCCTCCTCGTCTTGAGACCGTTTTCGGCGAATGAAGAAGTCGGGATCGATATGCTCTTGAATAGACATCACGGCATCGAGGAATGCCTCCACCGTCTTCTGGCCGTACTTGAATTCATATTCGCGAATGCGAGCCGCATGGGTGGCCACCACATCCAGCATGTTGCGATTGGTGTGAGAGAAATAGACATTGTTCTTGAAGAAGTCGACGTGGGCCATCACGTGAGCGATGATCATCTTGTTTTGAATCAGCGAATTCCCTTCCAACAGGAAAGCATAGGCGGGATTGGTGTTGATGACCACTTCGTAGATACGTGACAGCCCGAAGTCATACATCATCTTCATCTTGTGATAGGCCTTGCCGAACGTCCAGTGCGAGTAGCGACCGGGCAACGCATAGGAACCGATCTCATACATGACCGTGGCCGGCACGATCTCGAAGTTGATCGGATAGGGATCCAGCCCGAGCTCGATGCCTTTGTCCCAGATCTGCGCGATGGCCGCTTCGAGCTGCTGAAGTTCATGGTCGTGCTGCGTGGTGGACACCATGGCATCCATTCTCCTCAATCGGGATTACACCCATTCACCTCGTTTGCCAAAGAAAGCTTTCAGCGCCGGATAGACATCTTCTTTGCTATCGATACGCACGCCGACGAAGCGATCTTTATTCTGAAGCCGCTCTTCGAAGATGGAGAGCAAGGCGCCAGACGCCCGCCGATAACTGGTGAACTCTTCCTCGCCGATCTCGCCATAGCCGAACAGGTTGCAAGTGGCGATGAGCTTATCGGCCAGACGGACGGCCTCATCATTATCCGAGTAGTAGTTATCGCCGTCGGAGAAATGGAAGGGGTAGATATTCCAATCGGCGGGATGGTATCGCTCTTTGATGATATCCAAGGCCAAGCGATAGGCCGAACTGACCACCGTTCCTCCGGATTCGCCTTGAGTGAAGAACTCCTCTTCGGTCACCTCCTTGGCTTCCGTGTGATGGCTGATGAAAACGATCTTGACATTATCGTATTTGGTGCGCAGGAACCGAACCATCCAGAAGTAGAACGATCGCGCGATGTATTTTTTGAACTCGCCCATGGACCCGGACACATCCATCATAGCGAGGACGACAGCGTTGGATTCGTATTTGATGTCTTCGTCCCAGGTCCGGAATCGCAGATCCTCCTTCCTGATCGGCCCCATCCGGGCCTTGCCCGTCTCCTGCGCCATTCGCTTGAGGTTTTCCAGGATCGTCCGTCGCTTGTCCAGATTGGTCAAGATGCCCGTCCGCCGCACCTCGTTGAATCGAATCTGCCGCGAGCGAATGGCTTGTTTCTTTTTCTCTTCCAGGTAAGGAAGGTGAAGGTCATCGAAGACCATCTTGGCGATCTCATCGATCTCGACTTCCGCTTCATAATAATCGACTCCCGGGCGATCACCGGCACCAGCGCCACGACCCGGTCCTCGTCCTTGACTCTCCCGCCCGATGACGTCACCGACCTTGGAATGCCCATCGCCTTGACCCACATGTTTCTTCTTGCGATGGTCGAAGCGGAACCGATACTCATCGAGCGAGCGAATGGGAATGCGCACCGTTTTTTTGCCATCCGAGAGGATGATCGATTCGTTGGAGACGATCGATCCCAGATTCTTTCGAATGGCCTCCCGAACGCGCTCCTTATGGCGCTGCTGGTCGATATACCCTTTACGTTGCAGTGACCAATCGTGGCGTTGGACGCTCATACGACCTCCTTCTCAGTATGAACGGGGCACGGAGACGGACGGGAGGAGAGGAGGATGGATCCCCCCACCGCCCTCTCCTCCCCGCCTCCTTTGATCTCTTGTGGTCTCACGCTGGCATGCGGATTTCCTAAATGCCCTCAGGCCCGTGACAGAAGCGAACCCACATAATTGAGCAGATCATTGGCACAAACGGAGCAATAGCCATGCTCCTTCACCAGCCGATCGATCACTTCGTTGACCCGGCGCAACTGATCGGGATCCTTCGTCTTGGAGGTGGTGGTGATTCTGACGACGTCCTTCAGATCGGCGAAGATCCGCCGCTCGATGGCCTCGCGCAAGCGTTCATGCGAGCGATAGTCGAACGTCTGGCCCCGGCGCGCATAACTGGAGATGCGGATGAGAATCTCTTGCCGGAACGTATTCTTGGCATTTTCGGAGATACCGATCTGTTCTTCGATAGAACGCATGAGCTTCTCATCCGGCTCGAGTTCTTCTTCGGTGAACGGATCTCTGATCTTCTCCTTGTTGCAGTAAGCCTCCACATTGTCCAGGTATTTCTCAAACAGCGTGCGCGCCATCTCCTCGAAGGAATAGACGAAGGCGCGTTGGACCTCGTTCTTGGCGATCTCATCGTATTCTTTGCGCACCAGAGAGATGAAATTGAGATACTTCTCTCGATCTTCGGCGGAAATCCCGGTGTGCTGATCGAATCCATCCCGGATGGCTCGCAGAGCATCGATCGGCGTCAGACAGGTGATGCCTTCGCGCACCAACGCGCTGGAGAGTCGATTGATGATGTAGCGAGGCGAGATGCCGTCCATCCCCTCCCGCTCGGCCTCTTCCTGGAGCTCACGAATGTCCTTCGCTTTCAGATCATCGACTTCCTGTCCATCGTAGAGCTTCATCTTCTTGACCAGATCGACATTCTGGCGCTTGGAGGGTTCCAGTCGAGTGAGTACGGCGAACATCGCCGCGACCTTGAGCGTATGCGGGGCAATGTGAATGGTCTTGGGGATGTCGCTCTGGTTGAGCAGCTTCTTATAGATCTTCTCTTCTTCGCTCACCTTCAAGTTGTAGGGGACCTTGATCATGATGATGCGGTCCTGGAGCGCTTCGTTTTTCTTGTTGGCGACGAAGGCGTTGTATTCGTTCTCGTTGGTGTGCGAGATGATGACCTCGTCAGCATAGATCATGGCGAAGCGACCGGTCTTGATCGACTGTTCCTGCGAGAGGGTGAGTAACGAGTAGAGGAACTTCTCGTCGCACTTGAGCATCTCGATGAATTCCATGATGCCTCGATTGGCGATGTTCAATTCCCCATCGAAGCGATAGGCGCGGGGATCCGATTCCACGCCCACTTCGCCAATCGTGGAGAGGTCGATCGAACCGGTCAGTTCGGTGATATCCTGGCTCTTGGGATCTGAAGGACTGAACGTGCCAATGCCGATACGCTCCTTTTCCGAGAAGACGATGCGTTCGATGAGCACATCCTCGTGACGGCCGTGGTAGACATGCTCCAGATTATACTGGCACCGTGGGCAGAGATCACCTTCGATGTAAATACCATAGTGACGCTCAATCTCGGGCCGCAGTTCGTGGGGGATGAGGTGAAGTGGCTCCTCGTGCATCGGGCACCCTTTGATGGCATAGATGGCCCCCTCTTCGGTCCGCGTGTAGCGCTCTAATCCCCGCTTCAACAACGCCACGATGGTTGACTTCCCACCGCCGACCGGCCCCATGAGCAGGAGGATCCGTTTGCGCACTTCCAGTCGCTGCGCCGCCGACTTGAAGTACTCCGCAATCTGCTCGATCGACCTGTCGATGCCAAACAGCTCTTCGGAGAAGAACCGGTAGCGGGTGACTTCTCCCAGTCCACCTTCGTTGATCTTTTCCACGCCCGCCGAGACGATCATATCCCAGATCCGCGCGTGCGCCAGGCGGGCCAATCGAGGATTGGCCGTCACCAACTCGAAATACTCGCGGAAGTTACCTTCCCAGCGGAGTCGCTCGCGCTCTTGTCGATGGCTTTCGAGTAATCTGGCTAAATCTAGATTTCTCTTCTTCTCGTCCTCCATCTTTACTCGCCTCCTTCCGTCCGCTGATCGCGGGCGGGACTGACTCAATATCAGGTCGCTTCTCTTATTCGGACTGGAAAGAGCAGTTTGTTGCCTTGGAGCAGCCGGTCTCGACGAAGTTGTGATGGTGCTTCGTCTCCAGCTGTGGTTCCTCTAGCCATAAGCCTCGTCCGCCGGTTGACACCGGCACTTATAGTATACACGCAACGGTACCCCTGAATCAATACAACACAATGCGGGGCTGAACCGTCGCGCCTCGAGCCATAACCTCGCCGATGGCCAGGAGATGTCCTTCGGCGTCCAGGAGTCGACAGTACTGTCCCGGAGCCGCCACTCGTCGTTCAATCGATTGCCCGTGTCGCACTTTCTCTACCTCACGCGGAGAGAGAATGACGGCGGGCATATCCAAGGGAATCTCATCCAATGGAATGATGCGCTCGCTGGCCCGACCGGCCTCGGCCAATCGCTCGAACTCCCCCAGGCCAACCGCCTGCTCCAGGCGAAATGATCCCACCGCCGTCCGTCGCAATGCTACCAGGTGCCCACCACAGCCAAGCCGCTCTCCAATCTCATGGGCCAAGCTGCGAATGTACGTTCCCGCCGAGCACCGAATACGCACTGAGAAGTCCGAGGTTCCATCGGGATGGCGGTGAAGGAAGACGCCCCCCTCCAAAAGTGGTTCGATGGTGTCGATGGTCACTCGAATGGCTTTCCGGGGAACCTGCTGACCTCGGCGGGCTAACGTGTAGAGTCGGGTTCCCGCTCGCTTCTTGGCCGAATACATAGGAGGGATCTGTGGTCGCGTCCCCTGCAGCTGTTTCAGCACTCCTTTGACCTGTTCTTCCACCACTCGGTTAGATGCTCCCATAGGGGACACTGGTTTTCCTGTCCGATCATAGGTGTCCGTAGCAAACCCCAGACGAATCCGCGCGATGTATTCCTTGTCACTGCCCACGAAGAACCGCTGAAGCCGCGTGGCGCGACCCAAACAGAGGACCAGCACGCCGGTGGCCAGCGGATCCAGCGTCCCCGTGTGGCCCACCCGCTTCATCCCGAGCGCGCGCCGGACCCGATCGACGACGTCGTGAGAAGTCATGCCCTCTGGCTTGTCGATGATGAGCAACCCATCAATGTCCGCCATGAATGCGCTCCTTGAGCAATACCTGAACGCCCTGACGCCAGGTGTCGTTGATTCCGACCTTGTATACCGGAACTCGCGAGTCCATCCAACGAGCCACCACATCGAAAGTCCGGTGAAACCGCAACAGCGGCGAGACGAGAAACAAGAGCGCCGGTTGGTCGGCGATTCTCTTGCCGGGGAAATAGCCTCGCCGGCAGAGGTCGCCGCGACGACGGTGCCACTCCATTCGCAACCAGTAGTCGAGCCCCTGCATGGGTAATTCGACATCCTCGGTCACCTTCAGTTCGATGATCACCACGCGTCCACGTTCGGTAATGGCCAGGAGATCGACAAGACCATATTCATCCTCTCCATAAGCGGGGATCTGAGGGTAAACGGTGCGGGGATCTAATCGAACATCCAACGCCCGAATGTCCTCGCGAATCATCTCTTCCAACCACCGCTCGGCCTGTTGCCGATAAAACGGATGCCATCGCTGGGGACTGTCTGGGCACCGCAGCCGGCGAACTTGACGAATGAGCGTCATGAGTGGTGTGACGTCGCCCCCTTTGAGACGCTGCTTCTTCGCTCCCACGCCATAGTACACCCGCTCGCCTCGCAACCGAGCGACTTCTAACCCGCGGAGGCGGAGCGACTCCATCGAGCTTCCGGGCCGCCGGTACACCTTGAGCTCGGGAAAGGATTCCAACAACCGATCTCGTAGCGCATTGGGCTTCACTCGCCTCTCGGGCCGAGGCAGCCGCTCGCCGGAAGCATCAAAGAGCGATCCCTGATCGAAGGGACGGATGAACGTCGCCGTCGCCTTTCGTTCATCAACCCCGTAAAGCTCAATCCTCAGAGGATGAGGAGGCGTGATCACCGTCAACCGGCGGGCGAGCTTCGTCGTTCGTCCCACCGGCGCCAACAGGAGCAATCGGTCGGGCTTTCGCGGCTCTCGCTCGCTGGCGCGCTCATACCAGATAATGGCGGCAGTGAGTAATCCATCAATCGCCGAGGGGTCCTCCTGAGAGTTCACGCCAACGGCCACCACCCGTCTTTGCCCTTCGGCGAGAAGCAACCGGGTGTATTTGCCCGACAACTGCCGCGTATCATCACGGCGAGTCGCCACCCGCTCGATCCGTCCCCCGGGGAATTTCTCTTTCACCAATCGGCACATGAGCTCCTGGAATCGACGACGCCGCTCGACGACGTCGGGTGACAGCAGATCGGCCTCGCCCGGCAGTCGCAATTCCATCTGAAGCTGCTCTCGCCCCATTCTTCGACTCAAGCTGAGACGAAGCCGTTGGCCCTGAATATGATACTCTTCGATCCGCCAACTGGTAGCAAAGTCCTCCCCCCAATAGCTGAAGATGACTTTGCCGAACTCTACCGTTATGGCGAGATTGCCCGAGGCGATCGGGGTCGCGGGAATCCCATTCTGGAGGCACTGCCAGTGATCAGATTGACAGAGGAACTGCTCGATCTCATACTTGGCGCGCGCGACATCGGTCAGCATCTCTCACCCCTTCGGGGATGATCCTACCATCCCACGCTCCAGCCTTAAGGTAGTCGGTTCACAGCAACTTTGCAACCAAATAATGACGCCTGGTCATATCACTCGGTGTGGCGGCGGCGAGCGAGGGGATAGAGCGGTGCTCCCACCAACGAGCGGGTGAGTTCATGCACCTCAAGCCGGCGGCGGGGTCCGTCCGAGGAGAACGAAGACCGAGGCCTCACACGACTTCGCCCCGACGGGGCGCTCGATTCGAGACATCCCGCCGGGGCGATCTAGTGGTTCCATAGCCGAGCTGCAACCGACTGAGGAACCGCCAACCTCCCATTGACTATTCGCTTGGCACTCGTGGTAGCCTGGGCTTTTCAACGACTTTCAGTCAACGAACACGTGAGCTCGCTGATAGAGAATGGCTCCCCAGATGCCAAGCTCCGCCAACACTGTAAGTAGCGCCAGTAGCTTCATACTGCTTTCTCCCACCTGAATTTCGTCTGGACTCCCACCACGGAGCCAACCGTATTTTATCAAAATGAAGCACTTAGCGCAATGAAAATGTTCATTTTTGCTAACGCTCGCCGACCATGTGAGCGTTTTGAGAATTTCTGGTTGACTTCACCTAAGATTCCTGCTATCATAATGCTGCACCGGAATTGAGCCACAAACGCCGCAGGCATATCTCTTGAGATGCCCCAGAGTCAGACTGGGCACGGGGAGTTCCGAGACCGGGACCCATCATCAGATATCTAAAGGATCTGTCGAGCATCTGTACGCCGTGCCCTGCTGGGCATATCAACTTCAACCATACCGCATGAACGATAGATCGAACGGGATCAGGTGTGAGAACCGAACAGAACAACGGAACAAAGGAGGGAAAGACAACGCTCATGACGTGCACACCCCTGAGTAGACTATTGGAGTTCGTTCGAGGTTCACTTCCTGCTGAAGAGATGGAGGCTGTTCATGACCACTTGCGGACCGGATGTCGCGACTGCCATGCGGCGCTGAGGAAGATCGAGGAACACCCGGCAGTGAGGGATCGACAAGATGTTCGACGACCTCCTCAATCCCTGGACCCGTCAGATAGACGGGAAATCGAGGCACTTCTCAATCAACCGAAGCGCATCCCGGCCGTCCTGGTCGTCGATAGCGGGGCCGAGGGGCGGCTGCTCGGATTCCGTGGAGCGGGGCCGGCATCTCGCCATTTGCTCTACCGGGCCGGGAACTACGATATTGATCTCTCCATCGATTATGTGGACCAGATGCAGTCGGCCAGCATCATCGGTCAATCGATGCCGCAAGGGGCTGACCTGGACACTGTCGCCGATGGAGAAGTCCAACTCCTGAAGGATTCTCGGGTCAGCTCGGCCACCAGGATGAATGAGTTCGGCGAGTTCATTCTGGATGGCGTCAAACCGGATGTCTATGACTTGAGACTCAAACTGAAAGACGAGGAAGTGGAGATCATCGGCTTGACCATTTCGGTTGAATGACCGGCGTCGGCCCATCCGGGATGCGGAGAGTCATGAACATGGCAGAAACGCTCACCAAAAAGTCCTGGACCGACGAACAGTTCGTCGAGCACCTGGCCGGCCTCTCCGAAATGGAAGAGATCCGGCGGGTGCTTCGCGCCGAACGAGATCGCCTCACCCCGTCGGTCATCCAGATGCTCAGAGA
>RFHM01000428.1 GCA_003696865.1 Acidobacteriota bacterium
GAACTCGGACGTATAGATGGCCGCCCCGATGCCCAAGGGAGCGGCCAGCAGGACGGCGACCAGCGTCGTCTTGAGTGTGCCAATGACGAGCGGCACGAGGCTGTATTTGGGCACCGCGCCCACCGGCTGCCAGATGAATCGCCCTCCCTCCGAGGTATGCTCGAGCGGCAGGAAGAGTTTGGAGAGGCTCACTTCTTGATGAACACCTGAATCGGTGAAAATGGGCATCGCCTCCCCGAACACGAAGATGAAGATGAGCACGATGGCCACAATGGCCGTCAGCGCCACCAGGGCGACGACCCCGTGAGCCAGTCGATCAATCGCCCGACGAAGGTTCGCCATCGATGGCGATAACACCACGCCGCGAACGGCTCGCTGTCGCACGACTGCCTTCACTTTGAGGACACCCATTGCTGATAGTATTTCTGCCGCATCGTCTCGGGAAGAGGGAAATACTCCACCTCTTTGACCACCGCCTGACCCTCCGGTGACAACGTCCAGCGAATGTAGTCCACGGCCACGGGATTCCTGGGCCGGCCCACCGTGTAGTAGTAGAGATATCGACTGATGGGATACGTCCCCGAGATGACGTTCTCCTGCGTGGGAGCAACGGCCGGAGACGAGGCATCCTTCTTCACCTTGATCGCTTTCACGCCCACCGTGTAGGCGATGCCGCCGTACCCAATGGCATTGGGATCTTTGGCGACGGCATTCACCACCGCCGCCGTCCCGGCCAGCGTCTGCGCCCGGGGAGAGTAATCCTCGCCCTCTAACACGTGCTCTTTGAAGTAGACATACGTGCCCGAATTGTTCTCTCGACTGTAGAGCACGATGGGAGCATCGTGGCCGCCGACGTCCTTCCAGTTGGTGACCTTTCCCGTATAGATGGCCTTCAACTGAGCCAACGTCAGCGCTTCGATCGGATTGGTCTCATTGAGGTAGACCGCCAACCCATCCAGGGCTACCGGCGTCTCGATCACATCGACGCCGAATTTCTCTCTCACTTGCTGGGCTTCGCGCGGCTTCATGGGTCGAGAACTCTGCGCGATGTCCGTGCTGCCGTTGATCAGCGCGGCGATTCCCGTTCCCGATCCACCCCCGGTGATCTGAATGACCGTCCCGGGATGCGTATTCATATAGACCTCGGCCAACCGTTGTCCGAGGATGACCATCGTGTCTGAACCCTTCACCGTGACGGCCTGTTGGACGTGATCCCCTTGGCGCCGGGCGCAGCCGATCAAATCCCCTACACTGACGCTCATCAGGACCATGAGCGCGACAAGCTGTATTCTTCTCATCGTGAACCTCCTCGTCTTCTCGTTATGAACCTCCTCATAGCCGGGAAGCTTATCGCACTCATGTTACATCGGTGTTAACTTCGAGAGGTTCTCGTCCGCTGTCGACAGATTTAACATTTTTGTAACATGATGGTTACGTCGCTGTTACAGTTACTCCATAGGATTATGGCTCTTGGACGGCGAACATGATGGGCGATAAACACCCACGACGAGGAGTTCGATAATGATGAAAGCACTGACCTCACTGGCCATCCTCCTATTGGCGCTCGGCCGGCCGGTGCCGGCCCAGCAAGAAAAACCTACAAGGCGAGAGCGGCAACTCGAGCAGACGGTGCAGGAGCTTCGCGAGCGCGTGGCGAGGTTGGAAAAGCTCCTGGAGCAAGTCACCCATTCCCTCTCGCCTCATGGAACGCCAACGGAGAGACAATCTGCACGAGCGCTCCCGAGACCCGGCGGACGCTCTCCGATAGTGGATGATCACCGCCAGACCCCATCGCCTCCGGAGCGTCCCATGACGACGGTGAGTCGACGACGGCAGGAGGGCCGCCGACGAGTCCCCGGATCGCTCCGCGCCTATTGGAAAGAAGGAATTCGCTTGGATTCGGCCGACGGGGCCTTTCGATTGCGATTGGGCGGTCGCATCATGAACGACTGGGGATTTTTCATCCCCGACGAGGCCATCGAAAAGGCTTTCGGGCCGCAGAGAGACGGAACCGAATTCCGACGAGCGCGATTGTACGTCTCCGGGACGCTCTATGATCGCGTGGAGTTCAAGGCCCAGTACGATTTCGCCGGTGGACAGGCGGCGTTCAAAGATGTGTATCTGGGGTTCATCAATCTCCCGGTGATCGGTCATGTTCGCATCGGGCACTTCAAGGAACCGTTCAGCCTGGAAGAGTTGACCAGCAGCAAATACATCACCTTCATGGAACGCTCTCTCTCCACCGTATTCGCCCCCAGTCGAAACACCGGCCTCATGTTTCACAACCACGCACTCGATGAGCGATTGACGTGGGCGATCGGCGTGTTTCGAGAGGCCGACCGCTTTGGTGCCGGGGCCGGCGATGGAAAATATAATCTGACCGGTCGAGTGACCGGCCTTCCCTGGTACCGGGAGGATGGGCGAAAACTGCTCCATCTGGGTCTCGGGTATAGCCATCGAAAACCGGTTGATGGACTGCTCCGCTTGCGAGAGCGCCCGGAAGCGCATCTGGCCTCGCGATTCGTCGATACATCGGCGTTCGCCGTCACGTCGGTCGATGTGGTCGGCCTCGAAGGAGCGCTCGTCTACGGCCCATTCTCACTGCAATCGGAATACATACGCGATGTCGCCGACCGGCCCATCGGTCCCGATCCCGATTTTTATTCCTATTACGTTCAGGCCAGTTACTTCCTCACCGGCGAACATCGGCGCTACAAAAGGTCTACGGGAACGTTCGATCGCATCAGACCCAGGCGATCGTTCGAACTCGGCGATCGAGGAGGAACGGGCGCCTGGGAGATTGCCGCCCGATATTCCGATCTCGATCTCACCGATGGAGGGATCGACGGCGGGCGTCTCCAGGATGTGACCTTGGGCGTGAACTGGTATTTGAATCCGAATACGCGCCTGATGTGGAACTACGTCTTCGCCGACCGCGCCGACCTGGGCAATACGAGTATCCTGCAAATGCGGCTCCAAGTTGATTTCTGATCGCTCTCCTCTTCGTCATCCCTCGCTCGGAGGTGGTGAGGCTGCCACCCGACTCCGACAACGGGGACGAACGTCACCGGGGAGACGAACCTCAGATGGCCTCGTCCGCTTTGCCGGATGACCTATCCTGGGCGAACGCCGGCAGGGACACGAGGCTCGGCGCTGGACATAGCGGATGGCGCCGGGTGGAATGATAGTCCGCGATGAGATTGAGAATGCCCGCATGAACTCAGTCCCAAAAACAGGAGCCTCTTTGTCGTCATTTTCTTCTCCTTCGAAAATCACCGCAAAGGCGCAGAGAACGCCAAGATCTTCCAACAGGCTCTTTCCATCCCCGCGATGTGGCTCAGGGGCGCCATGGACGACTCCTTCGAAAACAGACGACGGACGACCGACGCTCTCTTTTCATCCCCGCGATGTGGCTGGCAAGGCCATGAGTGACTCCTCCGTCAACACGGCCTCAGGGGAGAGCCAAGAGATCTCGGAGAGTATGACATCGCCGCGATGGACTGCCCTGATCGGAAGCCGTTCCCTCCTCTTGCCCGAAGGCGACTCACTCCTCCCACATCTCGAATTTCCTGAGCAGATAGGACTTCTGCGTTTCGAATGTCTCCGCCTGAGATTCGATGACCGCTTCGGCCTCTTCGTCGGTCTTCTCATACACGTCCTGGCAATACGCTGCCGTGCGACCGAAGTACAAGGGCACCATGATATCGACCAATCGGCGACGGTTACGACTCCAGGTTTGATAGGTGAAGGCGAAATCATAGACCACCCGCGCCCACAACTCGGCAGAAAAACGAACCTGCCCGTCTCGCTCGGCCGATTCGACCAGGTCGGCCAATTCCGCATAGTTGATGGCGTCCAGGATTTGCTGATAGAGGGGAGCGAAGTGATCGAAGCCCTCGATGAATTCATCGCGAAGTTTATTC
>RFHM01000429.1 GCA_003696865.1 Acidobacteriota bacterium
CCATTGGATCGAGCATTCATAATGCCAGTCCCACGCGCACGTACGGGTTTTCCGTGCAGGTGCCCATTTTTGATGGGGGCCGTCGGGATGCTCGACGAGCCGAGCAGTTCACTCGCTGGCAGCAGGAGCGCATCAAAATGCGCGATCTGCGCGATCAGATCGAGCTGGACGTTCGCGTGGCCCTGGATGCCTTGGCCTCGGCCGAGGAGCAGGTGAAGGTGGCCAAACAGGGGTTGGCGTTGGCCGAGCAGGAACTGGCTCAAGCCCGCCGCCGGTATCGCGCCGGAGTGACCACCGGCCTGGAAGTCACCGATGCGCAAAGTCGGTTGGAACGCATGCGCGACAACTATATCGCTGCTCTGTTCGAGTATAATCTGGCTCGCATCAACCTGGCTCAAGCCATGGGAACGATTCGACAAATGATCAAATGATGGGACAAATCTCTCGTTCGAGCGACCGTATCTTCCAGGCGACCAGAAGGCGTCGCCCTCACTGGATGAAGAGTGGACATTCGATGAAGGGAATCAAAAAGCTCATGTGGATGGTAGGCCTCATCACGTCCGGCCTGGTGGCCGTCAATTCTTGCGGCTGGTTGGGAAGCGGGCATTCATCGGTCATCTCCGTTTCTGGAAACATCGAGTTCACCGAGGTGGACATCGCCTTCAAAGTCCCCGGCCGGCTCGTCGAGCTGACCGTCGACGAAGGTGATGAGGTGAAGAAAGGAATGGTGGTGGCGCGCCTGGATCAGGAGCAACTGCTCAGGCAGCGCGATCGCGCTCGGGCCGTCCTGCGAGCCGCGCAGTCTCGATTGGCCCAACTGCGCACGGCCATTCAATTCCAGAAGGAGACCGTCCAGGGGCAGATCGCCTTGCGACGAGCGGAACTCGACCAGGCCATGGCCCGGCTTCGGGAACTGGAAGCGGGCTCCCGTCATCAGGAGATCGAGCGAGCTCGCGCCGCCGTGGATCGGGCACGATCCGTGTTCGAGCGCGCCAAGAAGGACTGGGATCGCGCTCAAGTCCTCTACGAGAATGACGACATTTCCACCGCCCAATTCGAACAGACGAAAATGCAGTTCGAGAGCGCGCGCGCCCAGCTCGAAGAGGCGGAGCAGAGGCTGGCCCTCATCGAGGAGGGACCGCGCCAGGAGCAGATCGATGCCGCCCGCGCCCAGGTAGCACGAGCTCGGGCGAGCCTCCGGTTGGCCGAAGCCCAGCGATTGGAGATTCGACGGAAAGAGCAGGAGTTGGAGACGGTGAAAGCCGAGATTCGCCGGGCCCGTGCCGAATTGGCCGTCATCGAGTCGCAACTGGCCGACACGGTGGCCGTCTCCCCCGTCGATGGCGTCGTCCTGGTGAAGGCGGCCGAAGTCGGGGAAGTCCTCGCCGCGGGCACGCCGGTGATCACCGTAGGAGACTGGGATCATCCCTGGCTCCGTGGATACATCAACGAGCCGGACCTGGGGCGCGTGAAACTGGGAGCCCGGGTCAGAGTGACCACCGATTCCTATCCGCATAAAGTCTACTGGGGGCGCCTTTCGTTCATTTCGTCGGAAGCCGAATTCACGCCCAAACACATTCAAACCGAGGAGGAACGGGTCAAGCTCGTCTATCGCATCAAGATCGATATCGACAATCCCGAACACGAACTCAAATTGAATATGCCCGTAGAGGCGGAGATTGTATTGGACGATGAGGAAGAGAAACCGTGAGGCCGTCAATCAAAGCGAAGCGCGCCGATCGAGACGAGGGCGCCGAGCGCGCGTGTGAGCGTCAGTGTGAGTGAGCCGATGATGAACGAACGGAGCGAAGCGGTGGTGATTCGAACGCGGGATCTGACCCGACGCTTTGGGTCGCTCGCCGCCGTCGATCACCTCAATCTGGACGTCGTCCGGGGAGAAATTTTCGGCCTCGTGGGTCCCGACGGGGCGGGGAAGACGACGACGTTGCGCTTGCTCTGTGGGCTGCTCCGTCCCAGCGAAGGCCGGGCATGGGTCGCCGGTTATGACGTGGCTCGGGAGGCCGAGAAGGTCCGGGACCGCATTGGCTATATGGCCGAGCGGTTCGGGCTCTATGACGATCTCACGGTCGAGGAGAACATGACCTTCTATGCCGACGTGTTTGGTCTCCCCGTTGCCCAACGTGGACCTTTGATGTCCCAGTTACTTCACATGACGCGCATGGAACCCTTTCGCCAACGATTGGCCAGGCACCTCTCCGGAGGAATGAAACAGAAGCTGGCGCTCATGTGTGCATTGCTTCATCATCCGGAGATCCTCTTTCTGGATGAGCCGACCACGGGCGTGGATCCGGTTTCGCGCCGCGACTTCTGGGCGATCCTCTACGGGTTGGTGCGTCGGGGACTGACCGTTCTCATCACCACCGCCTACCTGGATGAGGCGGAGCGGTGCCATCGGGTCGGTTTCCTCTACCGAGGACGACTCCTTCACTGCGATACGCCGGAGCGGTTGAAGACGGGACTGGAAGAGACGTGCTACGAACTCCTCACGCCCCGTCGGCGCGCCGTCAGAGAGGTGCTCGTCGGGTTGAATGGCATAGTCGGCGCCGAGCTGTCGGGGGCCGCTCTGCACGTTTTTCTCTCGCCCACCGGACCCTCTATCCAGGAGGTGGTGCGCATCCTGGAGCGGAAGGGGCTGGGACCCGTCCGAGTTCGACCCATCGTCCCCAGCATGGAGGATGTGTTCATCCTCTTCGCCCGGAAGGCTCATGGGAGGGGAGAAGAGGGACGTCCGTGACGCATCCATGGCTGCGGGAGAGCGATCGAGTAGCTGACCATATGATGGAACGGCGAGAATCCACCTGGGCGGTCGAAGTGGAACAATTGGTCAAGACATTCGACGATTTCGTCGCCGTGGATCACATCTCGTTTCGCGTGCGCCGGGGAGAGATCTTCGGCTTCCTGGGACCCAACGGGGCGGGCAAATCGACGACCATTCGTATCCTCTGCGGCTTACTGGAACCGACCAGCGGGCGCGCTCGGGTCGGTGGGTTCGACGTGACCACGGCGCCCGAGCTGGTGAAACAACGCATTGGATACATGTCTCAACGATTTTCCCTCTACGAAGATTTGACGGTCGAAGAGAACATCGAGTTCTTCAGCGGCGTGTACGGCCTCCGTGGACCGGTTCGCGCCCAGCGCATCGAGCAGGTGCTTCGATGGTCGGGCTTGGAGGATCGACGAAGAACGATGACCCGACTGTTACCCGGAGGATTGAAGCAGCGATTGGCTCTGGGATGCGCGATCGTCCATGAGCCGCCCATTCTGTTCCTCGACGAACCCACATCGGGCGTTGACCCCACGGTCCGGCGTCACTTCTGGGATCTCATCTACGGGCTTTCGGAACAAGGGCACACCATCTTCGTCACCACTCACTACATGGATGAGGCCGAATATTGTCATCGCCTGGCGCTCATGTATCGAGGGCGTCTCATCGCACTGGGATCGCCGGCGAGCTTGAAACAATGGGCTTCGGCCGAAGGGGTGATCTTTCTGGAAACGACCGATCTGGAGGCGACGCTGCGCCTGGTGCAGGCGGCCGACGTTGGAGAGGTGGCCATCTTCGGGAGTGGACTTCATATCAGGACCACCCGCCCCCAGTCGGCGATGGACCGGGTAGCGCAACTCCTGGAACGAGCGGGCATCGCCGTGAAGCGGATGGAATCGATCGAACCGTCCATGGAAGATATCTTCGTGGCCATGATCGAAGCAGAGGAGCGACGGGCTTCATGAATCTTCGACGCACCCGAGCGGTAGCGCGGAAAGAATTCCGCCATATCATTCGTGACCCTCGAAGCCTCATCATGGCCTTGGCCGTTCCCTTGGTCATGTTGATCCTGTTCGGGTATGCGCTGACGCTGGACGTGGATCGCATACCCACTCTCATCTACGATCTGGATCGAACCCCTCAGAGTCGGGAACTCATCGATCGGTTTCGCGGCTCGCGATACTTTCAGCTCATCGGATCGGTCGATGATTATCGCACTATCGAGAGGCAGATCGATCGGGATAGATGCTTGATGGCTGTGGTCATTCCCGAAGATTACGCCGAACGGCTGATCGCCGGCCAGGAGGCGCGCGTTCAGATTCTCCTCGATGGGAGCGATTCCAATACGGCGTCCATCGCGCTCGGCTACGCAGAAGCCCTCATCGACACCTACGCCCTGGAATTGCAGATGAACGCCCTGGCCCGACGGGGAGGGCGACGCCATATCGTCCCCGTTCGAGCTCGCCTGCGGGTATGGTATAACAACCAACTCAAATCCAGGAATTACATCGTGCCCGGATTGATCGCCGTCATCCTGATGATCATCGCCGCCCTGCTCACTTCGCTGACCATCGCCCGGGAGTGGGAATGGGGGACCATGGAGCAGCTTTTGTCGACGCCGCTGAGACCCGCCGAACTCGTCCTGGGGAAGATGATGGCCTTCTTCATCGTAGGATGCGCCGATATGCTCATTGCTGTGGGGACCGCCGTATTCGTGTTTCGCGTCCCCCTCCGAGGGAACCCGTTGTTCCTCATCCTGACCAGTTGCATCTTTCTGGCTGGGGCCCTCTGTTGGGGCATTCTGCTGTCGGCGTTGGCGCGATCCCAACTCCTCGCCTATCAGTTGGGGATGTTGACTTCATTTTTGCCCGCGTTCCTGCTGTCGGGGTTCATTTATGCCATCGAGAATATGCCGGTGGTCATTCAGTTGATCACCTACTTGGTTCCCGCTCGATATTTCATCGTCATTTTGAAGGCCGTGTTTCTCAAGGGCGTGGGCATGGAGATCGTTGGCTGGGAAGTCGCCTGGCTGGTGGGCTTTGCCGGCGTCGTCTTTTGGCTGGCGTCGCGGAGACTGAAGCGCACATTGGAGTGATAGAGCATGTGGGGACGCATCGGTGAGATGATCAAAAAGGAATTCCGCCAGGCGCTTCGAGAGCCTCGCATGCGGACGGTGTTATTCCTCCCTCCGCTCATTCAATTGCTCATCTTTGGGTATGCCGTGAACCTCGATGTGGAGCACGCGCGTATCGCCTGGATGGACGGTGACCGAACGCCCATGAGTCGGGAATTATTGGCTGCCTTCGAGGGGTCGCGCCACTTCCGCGTCACGGCCATGCCCACCCGACCGGAGCAGGTTCAAGCCCTTCTGGATCGCGGGGACGTGCATGCCGTCATCCGCGTCCTCCCCGGATTTGCTCAAGATGTGAAGCGAGGCCGAACGGCCACGGTGCAGATCCTCATCGATGGGACGAATTCCAATACGGCAGTGATCGTCTCTAATTATGCCCGTCAGGTGGTCGGTCGGTTCGCCCGCCGGCTCCTCATCGAGGAGCGGGCTATCCAGCTCACGGAGGCGGTGGCGGCTCGGGGATGGACCGGCTCTTTGATACCGCGTCTCGTCCTGGAGAGCCGCGTGTGGTTCAATCCCGATTTGCTGAGTCGCGATTATTTCGTTCCGGGAGTCGTGGTCAACATCATCGCTCTGGTCACCCTCATCCTCACCGCCATGGCCATCGTTCGCGAGAGGGAGATTGGCACCATGGAGCAATTGATGGTCACTCCCATCCGTCCCATAGAACTCATGGTGGGGAAGACGCTTCCTTTCGCTCTCATCGGGTTGGTGGACGTCGTGTTGATCACCACCGCCGCGCTGGCCATATTCCACATTCCGTTCCGGGGAAGCGCCTTGCTGTTACTCCTGTGTTCCATTTTGTTCCTCCTCACCACGCTGGGGGCCGGGTTGTTCATCTCCACCATTTCCCACACCCAGCAACAGGCATTGATGTCATCGTTTTTCTTCTTCATGCCCGCCTTCGCGTTGAGCGGTTTTGCTTTTCCCATCCGGAGCATGCCCGTGGTGGTGCAATACCTGACCTATCTGAATCCGGTGCGCTACTTCATGGAAATCACCCGGGGCATTTTCCTGAAGGGAACGGGCTTCGCCGTGCTCTGGCCGCAGATGGGGGCACTGTTCATTTTCGGAGTCGTCATCTTCGTGGTCAGCGCATTTCGTTTTCACAAGCGATTGGATTGACCGGCATCACCGGCCCTCGCGCTCCATCCGGGGGGACGGAGGATTGGTTTCCTCCTGGATTCCATCATGAAGGTTCGTCCGAAGAAGCCTCGTCCTTCGAGCACCAAAGTTGAAACGATGGCCTCACGACGCCCGTTGACAGGATCAATCTCGCCTCGATACCATAACCGCCTTTGAGCGAATCATGGCGAAAATCTTTCCATTCCGAGCATGGCGGTACAATCCGGAGAAGGTCGGCAACCTGGCCGACGTCGTCACACAGCCTTACGACAAAATCACGCCCGAGATGCAGGATCGCTACTATCAGCATCCGTTCAATCTCGTTCGGATCATTCGAGGGCGAGCGTTCCCTGACGACGATGAACGCTCGAACGTCTACACGCGTGCCGCTCGTACGCTCGAGCAGTGGATCGAGGAGAGAGTGCTCATCCGGGACGATCGTCCCAGCTTCTACATTTATCATCAACGATACGCTCTCCCTTCGGGCGATCGCCGCGTTCGAAAAGGATTCATCGGCCTGGGACAGATCGAGGATTATGAGGCTAAAGTTGTGTTCCCCCATGAGCGCACACTTCGCGGCCCGAAGATCGATCGATTGAATGTGCTGCGCGCCACCCGGGCGCACTTCGGCCAGATTTTCATGCTCTATTCCGATCCCGCTCGGCGGATCGATGAGATCCTCGACGAACATGCCGACCATGATCCCGATATGCGCGCGGTGGATGAATATGGCGTCGAGCATCTCGTCTGGCGGTTGAGCGATGAATCGGCGGTGACCCATATTCAGCGACTCATGGCCGATCGTCCCCTCATCATCGCCGATGGGCATCATCGTTATGAGACGGCTCTCGCTTATCGGGATGAGCGCCGCGCCGCCGCCGGTCGGATCGATCTTCACGCTCCCTACGAACGGGTGATGATGACGTTCATCAACACGGAGAGTGGTGGGCTCACCATTCTGCCCACGCATCGGTTGATCAAACCGCTTCGCCAATTGGATCTCTCGTCACTGTTGTCTTTCCTCGAGCGGCATTTCGATCTCCACAGTTATCCATTCCTCGATGAACGGCAGAAAGCGGCCTCCGCGCGCGCGTTGCGGCAGGATATGGAACGCCTGGGTCGAGAACGCTCCACATTCGGGATGTATGCCGCCGGCCGGGCAGCATTCTTCCGCCTCCAGTATCGCGGCGATCCCGCCGGAGCGGTTTTGATGGAGCACGTGTCGCCTCGATTGCGCAAGCTGGATGTGACCATTCTTCACGCCATCATCATCGAACGGGGGTTGGGCCTCACGCCGGAGTTCATCGCCGAGCACGAGCCCATCGTCTATCTGAGAGAATTCCAGGCCGGCATCCGCCGAGTGGATGAAGGCGAGGGGGCAATCTGCTTCTTCCTCAATCCCACGCGCATTGATCAGGTTCGTGACGTGGCCCTGGCCGGCGAAGTCCTGCCGCAAAAGTCGACCGATTTCTATCCCAAACTCCTTTCCGGCCTCACCATTTATCGCCTGGAGTAACCAACCGAGGACGGCTCCTTCATCATCCCACCCGAGGAGAATTCGAAATGTCACG
>RFHM01000071.1 GCA_003696865.1 Acidobacteriota bacterium
ACGTGCTGGAGCGCGTTCGCGTGATCGATCTTCGGGGCGAGGAGCATTGGCCGGCGCCATCGGATCTGGCTTTCGCGTATCGCGAGAGCCGATTGAAGCGGACCGGCGATATTGTCATCACCGCCTGGCTTCGCGGTCGGCCCGGCCGGCGCCACGAGATTGAGTCGAGAATGGCCGAGTTGCTCCGGGAACGCCAGCACCAACCGGCCGGTCCAAGCGCCGGTTCGGTGTTCAAGAATCCGCCGGGCGATTTCGCCGGGCGGTTGATTGAGCGATGCGGGCTGAAAGGGTATCGCATAGGAGGAGCGAAAATTTCAGAGCGCCACGCCAACTTCATCGTCAATACGGATGGCGCGTCGGCCGAGGATATTAAGTCCCTGATCGATCGCGCCAAGGCAGCCGTCGCCGAACGATTCGGCATCAGACTGGAGGAAGAGATTCGCTATCTGGGAGAGTGGGAGTGAAACAGTGGATCATCGATGGTGGGCGGCCACTTCACGGCCGTATCACGGTGAGCGGCGCCAAGAACGTCGCATTCAAACTGATGATCGCTGCTCTGTTGGGGCAGGGGAAGACAATTCTCAATAACGTTCCCGCCGTAGGGGATGTAGACCTGGCCGGTGAGATGATCCGACTTCTTGGCGGCCAGGTGCGGCGTCTGGATCGTCACACGGTGGAAGTGGACCCCGATGGGATCACCGGATGTATGCTCCCACCGGCATTGGCCAAGAAGTCGCGAGCCTCGTTCATGTTCGTCGGTCCGCTGTTGGCCCGATGTGATGAAGTGGTGTTGCCCCTCCCGGGTGGCGATCAAATCGGTCGGCGGCCGCTGGATCGGCATATCGCCGGTCTGGTCGCCTTGGGCGCCGAAGTCCATGAGCGCGAAGGCGTCATCCACGCGCGACGAGAGCGCCTGGCGGGAGCCCGGTATCGCTTCCCCAAGAACACCCATACGGGCACGGAGACGCTCATCCTGGCCGCGGTCATGGCCCACGGACAAACCGTCCTGGAAAACGCCGCTCAAGAACCGGAAGTGGACGATCTCATCGCTCTCCTCAATGCGATGGGCGCGCGAATTCGCCGCGCGGCTCCGCGAACGATCATCATCGATGGCGTCGACCGGCTGCATGGGGCCGTTCATCGGGTGATGTCCGATCGCAATGAGGTCGTCTCGTTCGCCTGTATGGCGCTGGCCACCCGGGGAGACCTCTGGATCGACCGCGTGCGACCGGAACATATCCAGGCGTTCCTCGAACAGCTCGAGCGGTTGGGCGCCGGTTTCGAAGTGAGCGCCGCGTCGTTGCACGTGTGGTATCGCGGTCCTCTCAAACCGATCCGGGTGAGGACGGCTCCCCATCCGGGATTCATGAGCGACTGGCAACCCCTGCTGACGACGTTGCTGACGCAAGCCGAGGGCATCAGCGTCATTCATGAGACCGTCTTCGAACGGCGATTCGGCTACGTCGAGGAACTGCGGAGAATGGGAGCCCATATCGAACTCTTCAATCCGCCAGTGGATCGACCCGAGGAGGTGTACAACTTCAACTGGGAAGACGATCGCCCCGAATATCGACATGCAGCGAGGATTCACGGTCCCACGCCCCTCAAAGGAATCCGTGCCCACATTACCGATGTGCGAGCCGGAGCGACGCTCGTCCAAGCGGCGTTGACCGCCGAAGGACGGACGATCCTCTCTGGCATCGAGCATATCGAGCGAGGATATGAAAATCTGGATGGGCGATTGCGAGAGTTGGGCGCCGACATCGAGGAGAGGCGCGGATACTTCGCTCGCGAACAATGAGGCCGGGGGATCGGGATTCCCTCCCCCGGCCGTTTCACGACATCAGATCAGGCTCGTCCCCGCTTGGCGGGCGAAGCCTCATGAACACCCACTGGTGCTCCCACAGTTGTGACAGCGATAACAGGAGCCGTTTCTGACCATGATCTGGCCGCAGTCGGGACACGGTGGCGCATCCGATTGGCTGATATAGGTCGTTCGAGGCGTAGTCGGTTCTGAGACCGCCTCGTCTTCTTTCACGTCCCCGGAGAGCGCTCGGGCCAGTTTCTCTCGCACTGGCGGCGTCATCACGCCCAGCTCCTCCTGCGCCCGCTCATCGAGGAATTGTGACGCCAGCCAGCGGAAGATGTAATCGACCATCGACTTGGCCACGCGCACTTCCGGATTCGTCGTGACGCCGGATGGCTCAAAGCGCATATGACTGAATTTCTTGACCAGGGCTTCCAGGGGAACACCGTATTGCAAGGCGATGGAGACGGCCGTGGCAAAGGCGTCCATCAGTCCGGAGATGGTACTCCCTTCCTTGGCCACGGTGACGAAAATTTCGCCGGGCGAGCCATCTTCATACATGCCCACGGTGATGTATCCGTCATGCACGGAACCATCCTGGCTGCGGATGGTGAAGTGGTGCGTGATCGCCCGTCGGGTATCCGGCAATCGATGACGAACGGGCTGGGCCACTTTGGCCGGAGAGGGGCCGGGGTGTTCGGCTCGAGCGCGCGCCGGCTCGGTCGCTTTCTTGGCCGTCGTCTTCTGGCCGGTGCTCAACGGTTGAATGCGCTTGGAGCCATCGCGATAAATGGCGATGGCCTTGAGACCCTGACGCCAACCCTCGATGTACACTTCGGCAATGTCATCGGGAGTGACATCGTGAGGGAGGTTCACCGTCTTGGAAATCGCTCCCGAGATGAACGGCTGCACTGCGCCCATCATGCGCACGTGGCCCATGTAGTGGATGGAGCGGGTGCCATTGGCCGGGCGAAACGCGCAATCGAACACCGGGAGATGCTCCTCTTTGAGATGAGGCGCGCCTTCGATGGTGCCGTGCTCATCGATGTGCGCCATGATCTCGGCGATGTGATCTTCATCGTAGCCGAGTCGTCGCAGAGCGATGGGTACCGTATGGTTGACGATTTTGATCGTGCCGCCGCCGACCAGCTTCTTGTATTTGACCAGAGCGATATCCGGCTCGACGCCGGTCGTGTCGCAATCCATGAGGAAAGCGATGGTCCCCGTGGGCGCGAGCACACTGGCTTGAGCATTCCGATAGCCGTATTGTTGACCGAGCGCCAGGGCATCGTCCCACACCTGCTCGGCCGCCTGGTAGAGGTCTTCGGGCACGAGGTGACGATCCACCTTCTGGAGGCTGTCGCGATGCTTGCCGATGACCCGCAGCATCGGCTCACGATTGATGGCGAAACCAGCGAAGGGACCGATCTTCTCCGCAATGCGGGCGGACATGGCGTAGGCTTCGCCGGTGAGGAGCGCCGTGATGGTCGCCGCGTAGGCGCGGCCCTCGTCCGAATCATAAGGAAGTCCACGAGCCATCAACAGGGCGCCGAGATTGGCATAACCCAGACCCAATTGACGATAGGCCTTGGCGTTCATGGTGATCTTCTCGGTCGGGTAGCTGGAATTGCCGACGATGATTTCCTGGGCCAGGATCATGATGTCGACGGCATGTTTGAACGCTTCGATCCGGAAGTCGCCGCTGGCCGTATCATAGAACTTCATCAGGTTCAAAGACGCCAGATTACAGGCGCTGTCATCCAGATGCATGTACTCGGAGCAGGGATTGGAGGCATTGATGCGCCCGCTATTGGGGCAGGTATGCCACTGGTTGATCGTCGTATCATATTGCAGGCCAGGATCACCGCATTCCCAGGCGGCTTCGGCAATCTGGCGCAAGATCTCCCGAGCTTTATGCGTGGCGACGACTTCGCCAGTGGTCACGGCCCGCAGATGCCAGTCGCCATCTTCGATCACCGCCTGCATGAACTCATCGGTCACCCGCACCGAGTTATTGGCGTTCTGATACTGGATGGAGATCCAGCCCTCGGAGTCGAGCGAAGACATATCGAATCCCGCTTCGCTGAGCGCATAGGCTTTGCGCTCTTCTTTGGCTTTGCACCAGATGAATTCCAGAACATCAGGATGATCGACGTTGAGCACGACCATCTTGGCGGCGCGACGCGTCTTGCCGCCCGATTTGATCGTTCCGGCGATGGCGTCGGCCCCGCGCATGAATGAGACCGGCCCCGAGGCTTTCCCTCCTTTGGAGAGCTGCTCGTTGGACGAGCGGAGCTTGGACAGATTGATGCCCGAACCCGAACCGCCTCGGAAAATCATGCCCTCGGTCCGGTACCACTCCAGGATCGATTCCATATTGTCTTCGATCGAGAGAATGAAACACGCCGAGCACTGGGGCTTTTCCTCAAAGCCCACGTTGAACCACACGGGGCTGTTGAACGCCGCCATTTGATACAACAACAGGTGCGTCAGTTCCGCCCGGAATGTCGCGGCATCCTCCGGCGAGGCGAAGTATCCATCCTTGACTCCCCACTGGGTGATGGTATCGACGACCCGCCCGATCATCTGCCGCACGCTATACTCGCGCTCCGGCGAACCGAGTTTCCCCCGGAAGTACTTCTGAGCGACGATATCGGTCGCCCGCTGAGACCAGAATTTGGGGAATTCCACATCCGCTTGTTCGAAAACGACCGTCCCATCGCTGCCCACGATGCGGGCCGTCCGCCGCTCCCAGTCCACCTGATCAAATGGATCGACTCCGGGAATGGTGAAGTACCGCCGAATCTGCAGACCACTATCGACCACCTCTCTGCGTCGAGTTCCTTGGCTGAACCGTTCCATTCGTTCCATTCGATTCGTCCCCCTTTGCCGCGTTTTTGAGGATGATCTCCCCACCACTCTCAACCGAGACCCACCCCTTGACCCATTCACTACTGCTTTTGTTGTACTGGACGGTTCGAATCCGCCTCAGGATGTCCCCAGTGTAATCACAACATAATGGCTTGTCAAGAAAAAAAATCACAATATCTTGTGGTTTTGCGCTAAGTGGGCCAGGAGGAAAGAAATAAAATTTTTTCCACAAATCATTCACAACTTTTCAACACATTTTCCACAGTGAGCCGCCTGGATGGAGCTAATTACCTGAAAAAGCGCAGGTTAAGAAAACACCCCGAGAGCCGGACCATACCCCGGGCGGTGGGGCGGCTGGTATCCAACCCGGCGTGCCACTCCCGTCCCTCCCGGTTGCCGGCGCCCGGCCACTGGCCTATAATGAGGCCGCTATGCCCAACAGGCGGCGGGGCTCTCTTCGAGCGCTGAGGGAACTGGAACGCCAGATCATCTGCTGTCGTCGATGCCCGCGACTGGTGGCCTGGCGGGAGGAGGTCGCCGAGCGCAAACCACGGCGATATCGTCACTGGACGTACTGGAAGCGACCGGTACCCGGGTTCGGCGACCCGCGCGCCCGCCTCCTCATCGTCGGACTGGCTCCCGCCGCTCATGGGGCGAATCGCACCGGTCGGATGTTCACCGGGGACCGCAGCGGCGATTGGCTGTACAGAGCATTACATCAGTTCGGATTCGCCACTCAGCCCACCTCGACACATCGTGACGACGGGCTCCGGCTGATCGATTGCTACATCACGGCCGCCGTACGCTGCGCGCCGCCGGGCAACAAGCCCTCGGCCGAGGAGATGAGGAACTGTCGCCCTTATCTCGTCGATGAGGTGCGATGGCTCGGTCGCCTTCGGGTCATCCTGGCTCTGGGACGGATCGCCTTTGATGCCTCGCTGGCCGTTCTTCAACACCTCGGCTGGTGCTCATCGCCAGAGCGCCCAGCATTCGGTCACGGCGCCGAATATCGACTCGCCGATCATTTGACGCTGATCAGTTCGTATCATCCCAGTCAACAAAACACATTCACCGGCCGACTCACCGAGCCCATGTTTCACGCCATCTTCCACCGCATCCGCCAGTTATTGGATGACCGGCAATCAACTCGCTCTTAGTCCTTCTGGCGTTGTCTTCTTCCCCGGTCGCCGATACAATTGGGCATTCTCCACCACCAGAGGTGAGCAGACAAGGAGGCACGGATCTTATGAACAGAGCATCGTGCATCGCCATCATGAGCGCCACGCTCCTCATGGGCGCCGTTTCTCTCCTGGCACAATCGCGGCCCACGACGTCTTTGAAAGTCGGTGACCCCGCCCCTGACTTCACGCTGCGCGATCAGGATGGTCGGCCTGTATCGCTCAGCGACTTCAAGGGAAAGAAGAACGTCGTTCTGGCCTTCTATGTCTTGGCCTTCACGCCCGGCTGAACGCGCGAACTGAAGGCGTATCAGGCTGATATCGCCAAGTTCCAAGCGGCAGGGACGCAGGTGTTGGGCATCAGCGTGGATAGCTTTGCTGCCAATAAGCGGTTTGCCCAGGATTTGGGCGTCACGTTTCCACTCCTCAGCGACTTCCACCGAAAAGTCTCCAAAGCCTACGGCGTTTTGGACGAGGAATATGGATTCGCTCGTCGCGCCACGTTCGTGATCGATAAGCAGGGCATCATTCGCCACATCGAGCTGGGGCGTTCGGCCATTGATCCCTCCGGCGCCTATCAGGCGTGTAGCGTGCTCGCCGGGAAGAAGTGAGAGGCGGGGTGAGGATTTGGGGCACCGCGAGTCTCTGTGGCATCCGTTGGACTCCGGACCCCAAGAGGAGGTGACCGATGAGATTAGAGATTTTCTCCGATTATGTGTGACCGTTCTGCTGGCTCGGCGAGCCAGCGGTGCGGGAGGTGAAACGGCGTATGCCTGAGCTGGAACTCATCTGGCGCGCTTTTGAATTGAGACCCGAGCCCGTGCCCACGCTCGACCCTCAGGGCGAATATCTCCGTCGCGCCTGGGCACAGGCCGTGTACCCGCTGGCCGAGAAATTGGGCATGACCATGCGATTGCCTCCCGTGCAACCGCGCTCGCGCCTGGCGCACGAGGCCGCCGCCTGGGCTCGCCATCAGGGAGCATTCGATCTGATGAATGAGGCCATATTCCGCGCCTTCTTCGAACGAGGCGAGGATATCGGTCAACTCGACGTCTTGGTGGCGCTGGCCGAATCGGTGGGGTTGGAAGGCGAAGCGCTCGGGCGAGCGCTGGAGCACCACGAGTACCAGAGCGAGGTTCTCGCCGATGAGCAACGTGCTGCCCGTTATGGACTCCGCGGAGTCCCCGCGTTCGTGGCCGGCGGAACTGTATTATTCGGCGTGCAGTCGGTCGATGCCTTGGAAGAATTCCTCCGCGCTGCCGAGCGCGCGACGGACGCCGCTCCATCATCGGGTCCACTCCCAGAGCGGCCAGTGAAGATCACTCGATGAAGCTTCATGGCGGCGACTACTCCGAGGAACCCTCTGCATGGGCTCTGCCGAGCGAAGTCGTCCGGCAGATGCCCTCCGGCGTTCCACTGATCACCCGAGCGTGGTCACCATGACATCGCCGTGCTGGACGCCCTTCATGCTGATGAGGCTGTCGGCAAACCGGCGCACGCGCCCATAGCGACCCCGGGCCACCAACACCTCCAGGCAACGATGCTCATCCAGATGAACGTGGAGCGTGGCCGTGATGAGATCTAAAGCGTCGTGTTGATGTTGGGTGAGCCGGGCGGTGAGGTTGCGAAGATGATGATCGTACACGAGCACAATCGTGACCACCACCTCGGCGCGCTCGTCGGTCAATGCCTCTTCGGCCAGAGCGGCGCGAACCATATCGCGCAGTGCTTCTGAACGCGTCGCATAGCCTTTGCGGGCGATGAGCGCGTCAAACCGGCGTAGAAGGGCCGGCTCCATGGATACGCCGAAGCGCTGAACAATGCCGCGGGAATTCGATGTCGTTTGCCTTTTCTTCACTATCCCTCCCGGTCGTCGACCGAAGCTTCCACTCTTCATCACTGGCCTGGCCATGGCCATTATATGGCGACCTCTGAGGATGAGGCAATGGTTTTCGAAGACGTCCAACGTATCCCCGTCTCCATGTTTCGCCAGTTACGGCGAGACTGACGCTCAGCGTCCGTTGACAAGATCGACTTCGCCTGATAGAATGCTGGTGGCACGAATTTAATTTTCGTGCTACTACATCTCTGTCGGAGGAGAAAAGGGGCTATGGACGAAGCGACTGTGGATGGACGCGTCGGGCTCGAGCGTCGAACGGCGGCGAAGGAGAGATTGATGAGCGGACCCCAGGTCGACCTCTCCGTGATGCGCGGCGTTGAAATGATGCACCTCCTGCCTCGTGGCCTCGGTGTCGTCCTTCGCGGACTCATGCTCTGTCTCTTCCTGCTCTTCTTGAGCGGGAGGGCTTTGGCTGGATATGGGTCTGATGGGGGATCGGTTCCATTGAAGGGCACGGTGCGTGACTCGAATGGTCACGCCCTTTCGGGCATCACCGTTCGCCTCATCTCGGAAAAGGGAACGGTATGGACTGCCGTCACCGATGCTCGTGGTGCGTTCAACTTCGTCATTCCTCCAGGGCGATATCGGATCAGCATCGAGGTGGCCGGATATGAACCGTTTCGCCAACGGGTCACCGTCGCCAGGGAGCGCTCTCCATCCCTCACCATCGGGCTCAGGCCTGAAATCCCCAAGATCGTGGAAAGCATGGACGTGGTGGCTACGGCGCCGCGCACGGCGGCTTCGGCGAGCACATTCCGGCAGCAGGAGTTAGCGCTCAGGGAGATCGAGACGCCGGGCGATGTGTTGCGCGTCGTACCGGGATTGGTCATCGCGCAGCATGCCGGAGGCGGAAAATCCGATCAGTATTTGATTCGTGGATTCGATGCCGATCACGGTACGGACTTCGCCATTTATATTGATGGCATTCCCGTCAACATGGTCAGTCATGCCCACGGTCAGGGCTATGCCGATCTGCATTTCCTCATTCCGGAGACGTTGGAGAGGATCGACGTCTATAAAGGTCCCTACTTCGCCGAATACGGCAATCTGGCCACGGCGGGGGTGGCCCATCTTCGTCTCCGCGATCGGTTCGATCACTCGTTCTTTCGCATCCAGGGAGGAAGTTTCGACACCCTTCGGGTGTTGACCGGATGGAGCCCTGATGTCTCTTGGACTCGAGGATTCCTGGCTGTGGAAGGGTACAGAACGGATGGACCATTTCTCCATGCCCAAAATCTGCGTCGATTGAATCTGGCCACTCGATGGGCGTTCCCCGTCAGTGCCGATCAGCAATTGACGGCATTGTTCACCGGATATCGAGGGGCCTGGAATGCTTCCGGGCAAATTCCTCTCCGGGAGGTGAGGGCGGGGCGATTAGATCGCTTCGGGGCCATCGATCCCAGCGAGGGGGGGAGGTCCTCGCGGTACAATCTCTCCCTCGCTCATATCAAACAATGGGCCCGACAGTCCCTCAAATCGCAGTTCTACGTCGTTCGCTACGACCTGGATCTCTACTCGGATTTCACCTTCTTTCTCCGCGATCCGGTGAACGGCGATGGGATTCTCCAGTCGGATGATCGTACTCTGTTCGGCGGACACGTTCAGTTATTCAGCGCCCATCGGTTCCTGGGTCGTCAGGGAGTATTGACGTTGGGCCTCGATTATCGGGAGGATCATGCTCGCGTCGGCTTGTTTCATCAGCGGCAGCGCCATGTGCTCGCCACCGTCGCCGATTCGGACATCGACGAGCGGAACGTAGGGCTATATGTGCAGGAGGAAATCCCCCTCCATCGTCACGCGAAAGCGCTGGTGGGGCTTCGATACGATCGATTCCATTTCGCCGTGCGAGATCGAATAGGGGATGGTCCTCATGGGCGTGAGACGCGATCCATTGTGCTCCCCAAGGCGTCGCTCATCTTGACGCCGCTGAAGGATGAGACCTTTCAGGTGTTCCTCAACTATGGGCGAGGATTTCACAGTAACGATGCGCGGTCGGTGGTCGCGGACCCCAGGGGAGTGGCGCTGGCCGCCGCCGATGGCTATGAGATTGGAGTGAGCAAGCGATGGGGTCGGCGGCTGGAGGTCAACTTCGCCTACTGGTTGCTCGATCTGGAGGGAGAATTGGTGTGGGTCGGCGATGAGGGGGTGACGGAACTGAGGGGACCGACGCGACGTTATGGACCGGAGCTGGAAGTCCATTGGCGCATCAACGAGTATTTATGGGCGAACTTCGATGTCACGCACGCCACCGGGTTCTTTCGAGGCACGAAAGAAACCATCCCACGAGCGCCGCGCTGGACCTATGCTGGTGGCCTCACCTTCGTTCACCCGTGCGGGTTCTCGGGGAGCTTCCGATGGCGCGGCATCGGCGACTTCCCGTTGAACGAAGAGGGAACGTTTCGCGGCGATGGATACCTGGTGGCCGATCTCACCGTCAAGCAGCGGTTGAGGAAGTGGCTCGATGTCGTCGCCTCTTTTGAGAACCTGTTCGATGCCGAATTCAAAGAGGCGCAGACTTTCTTCGCCTCGCGCCTCCCTTTCGAAGCCGAACCGGTGGCCGATAATCACTTCACGCCGGGGAACCCGTTCACCTTTCGCATTGGCTTGCAATTCAGCGTTGAATTTTGAGCTTCATGATCGTACGCGCGTCGTTCTCCCATCTGTGACCAGGGGGATGCGGCCTTTATGTTATGAGCTATGCTTCTGTCAAGTGATGCTGACATCCCCATTTGGCCAACAGGATAGGCCGCATCATAGTGCTGCATATTTCTTGGCAAACTCCGTGGGAGAAAGGGCAGGCACCGGTGAGCGACGATAGTCGCTGACGTTGCGAGTGATGATCCACTCGGCGCGAAACGCCAAAGCAGCAGCCGCCTGCAGCGCATCCTCAATATCTCTCATCGGAAAATTCAAGGCTTGGATGGCTTCACGTGTACCGACGGTCGGCACCTCGACATGTTTGAGCAGGTCTCGTAAAAAGCTGCGAGCTTGGGCCGGGGCCAGATAAGCCAAGTTCGACAGTGAATGCCAGGCGACAGCCGCCGCGCCTGGGTGATCCTGCACCCATGCGAACACGCGCGTGCTGGCGGCAAAAAACGGTTCCCGACCAATCGCAAAGTCCAGCAATACATCAGTGTCGATTAAGATCCGCATGCTCACCAAGCCGATATTTCTTCCACAAATATTCACGACGCGGATCACTCGGATCGCGTGGAGCGAGCTTGAGCCGACCCGCCCATTTCTCCACAAAGTCTTCCGTCTCCTGGCCGGATCCTTCTGTGAGACCAATGAGCAAATCCTCAACGAGTTGCGAGATGCTGGTCCGACGTTGATGCGCCAGCCGACGTGCCCGCTGCAACACCTGGGCATCGATGGTCAAATTCACGCGCCGCTTCATAAGACACATTATATCAAAATATGCGCATTTCATCGAGCCTCGGGTTTATCATCGCCGTTTTGGCCATGGATAAATTGGAACGGCGGCGTGCGCGGCTAGAATTTGAGAAGGGCTCCGACCTTCTTCGCCTCGCGTCTCCCTTTCGAAGCCGGACCGGTGGCCGAT
>RFHM01000072.1 GCA_003696865.1 Acidobacteriota bacterium
TTCCACAATCGCGTTTCCTGCTGCAACTGCCCGCCGGATTCCAGGACCTCAATCTGACGATGAACTTCGTATTCCAGCGCTCGTTGCAGGAAGCGGAAGGAATTCAGGTTCTTCAGTTCGATTTTCGTCCCGTACTCGGTGGCTCCTTTGGGCCGGACCGACACATTGGCATCGCAGCGGAGATTCCCCTCCTCCATGTTTCCCTCGCACACATCGATATACTGCAACGTCTGGCGAAGATGCTGAACATAGTCATAGGCCTCCCAACTGGACCTGAAATCGGGCTCGGAGACGATCTCCACCAGCGGTACACCACTGCGATTCAAATCCACATAGGATGCCTCGGCGGAGTCCGGCATCCCATCGTGAATCGATTTCCCCGCGTCCTCCTCGATATGGAGCCGAGTCAGGCGAATGACCTTGCGACGCCATTGGATGGGGCGACCGCGTTCGTCCCGCTCGCTGGTCATGATCTCCACCTCTCCATGTTCGGAGAACGGCTGATCGTACTGAGAGATCTGATACCCTTTAGGCAGGTCAGGATAGAAGTAGTTCTTTCGAGCGAAGATGGAGACGGGATTGATGCGACACCCGAGCGCCAGCGCCGCTTTGGCCGCCAACCGGACGACTTCCCGATTGAGCACGGGGAGCGCTCCCGGCAATCCCAGACACACGGGACAGGTATTGGAGTTGGGCTCATCGCCAAAGGCCGTCGAGCAGCCACAGAAGATCTTGGATCGCGTCTTCAGTTGAGCGTGAACTTCCAGGCCAATGATAACCTCATACTTGTCCCTCGGCGCCATATACTCTCCTCAGTCTTTATATGA
Source organism: Acidobacteriota bacterium (assembly GCA_003696865.1). Taxonomy (GTDB): domain Bacteria; phylum Acidobacteriota; class Blastocatellia; order HR10; family J050; genus J050. The sequence goes on from RFHM01000072.1 coordinate 828, forward strand.
GTGGCTGGGAAAGTATAGCACAAGACGAAGATCACGTAATGTCTCGACACACCAACTGACCGTCGCCACCTCGTAAGGGGTCCGTGTCCTGACCAATCCAAATCTGCGCGGAGGGTGAGGCTGTCAGCCGGACGATAGAGCGGGAATGAGCGATTTCGGCCGAGCGACTTCTTGAAAGCGCCTTGGACCTGCCGGAGATTCTTTTCTCATGGGACACCAACCGGTGCAATCGGCATCGACGAGACGTCAGGAGAGACCGATGTCAGGACCAGACGATGGGATGGAACGTCGAAATCTCGTCACTGTTCGACCAATCCACCAACCTTGGTCAATCCCCTGACTCCCAGGCCACCATCGCTATGAATGATCGTCCCGGTCACCGTCCGCGTGCGCTCCGGCGAGGCGAGGTAGAGATACGCCCAGGCATGATCTTCGGGCTTTCCCACGACTTGAAGAGGATTCGTCGTACGAATGAGTTCCTCGATATTGGGAACTGCTGAAAGCGCCATACCTCCCTGGTCTAGCGTCTTCAATCCACGAAGATCGGTCACCGTCCCCCCAGGAGCCACGCCATTGACCCGGATCTTCGGCGCCAGCTCGTAGGCCAATTGCGCCACCAGACCGCGCACGGCGAATTTGGAAGCCGTGTAGAGCGGTCCTCCTCCAGCCGGGTAGAAGGCGGCGTTGGATAGCGTGAGGATGATATTCCCCTCCGTCTTCAGCAATTCGGGAAGGGCCGCCTTGATGCTGAGCAGATAACTCTTGACATTGATGGAGAACAACTCGTCAAAAGCTCGGCTCAACTTCTCCTTAGGAAAATCGATGAGAGAAACGAAATAATCGAAGATGCCCACGCAGGTCACCAGGATATCGAGTTTTCCGAACGCCCGGACCGTCTCAGCGACGGCCCGCTCGTTGTCCTCGATGACGGTGGCATCCCCTTCAATAGCACGTACGACATCGCCCAACTTGGTCTTCAGATCGCTCACCTTCTCCCTGGACAGGTCGAGCACGCCCACCCGGGCGCCTTCGCCAATGAAGGCCTCAACGACGCCTCGACCAATCCCGGAACCCCCTCCAGTCACCAGTGCGACTTTACCATCGAGCCATGCCATCGGTCAGTCCTCCTTGCGATCGAGTGTGAGAACTTCGGATAATGGGCGCATCAATTGCTCCCGTGGACCAAACGGCGTCTCCAGGAATCGCGAAAATGTCTCCGTCGTCTGCCAGGTCAAGCTCTCCAGTTCCAGGGGATCCAAATGAATGCGATACCCGAGCCGAGGAGAGTATATCTCCAGCCGCGCTCCATTGCGCGTGCGAATTTTTCGAATTCGGACGGAGGTGAACTCGTTGCCAATTTCAATGACGTCGTCGGACATCGGTCATGCCTCCTCAGAAAAGGATGGATAGATTATGCGTCCCAATCGTCGTTTGGTCCAGTAGCACGAGCCGGCGTGCCAGTTTCCACTGGCTATTGATCCGGCGCAACACGTCATGACGCTCGGCAGACAGAAGATCGTAGTGGGGATCATCGCCTCGCGTGCGATACAGCAAGAGATTCGATTTCACCTTCACCTCGTCGTCTCGGTCTCCGGGTTCGACGCGGATATTGGACACGAAATGCCGCGTCCGCGATGGAGGATCCTCAGCCCAGGCATATTCCGTCTCCAGCCTCATGATGCGCATCTCCAGGGACACATGATCTTCATCCAGATGCCCCATCTCACTGACGAACTCGGACTCCACTCCTCGGTCACGAGTCACCCGCACGGGGACCTGGTAACGAATATCCTCGGTCAGACAACCAAGCCAGTCACGATAGGCTCCGTTGTCCAACAGTTCCGCTTCTCGAAGTAAAAAATCTCTCACTTCCCTGTAGACTTGTTCGTTGACCTCGATCATGACGCGTCCCCTCCTTCATGACGAGCATCGGCTCATGAGATGACCTTCCCCGTTGACCAGGGTCACACTTCGTTCAGCATATACTCACACCACCGCCGAATGAAGGCTCGCTGATTGGCCTCGGCATAATCCAACGGATAGGCCTCCCCCGGCCCCGGCCAGGTGGGATCCAGCTTCAAGAAACTCATCCCCATCTGATAATTCAACTCGTGGTCCCGCGCCATCAAGCCCTTGGCCACGCGCGTTATCCCTCGCCAGTTCTCCGTATCATCTTGTTCGAAGACGCCGGAGGTGCCGAAGGTGTGGACATAGGTCTGATAGGACTGCTCCTTGAACCATGCCGGCGCATCCCGCTCCACCAAAAACCACGACCACACCTCCGTCCGATCCGGCCCCACCGGCCGCCACACCCGAAACGTCAACATCGGCGTCGGCGCCGATCGATGATCCTTGGCAATCATCACGTTCAACACCGAGAAGTTGGGAAACACCGTCCCATGGAGAAAGTTGATCCGCCGGGCCACCGCCACGTGCTCGGGCGTGGGATAGCTCCGCTGCAACGACTCCACCACTTCCTGGGGATATCCCCAAAACGGCGGCAGCTCCATCCCCGGCGGCGAACTGATCATCCCCAACCCGTGCCCGTTGCCCGCATGCACGTGCACCCCATACATGGCAAACTTGGGATCGCGAGGCGCTAGATCCAGCTCTACCGCCGATCGGTGGGTCATCAAGGTGTGGTAGGCATCGCCAACGAAGTTATCCGCAGGCAGTTTCCAATTGGCATCCATGACCCATCGATGAGGAGCGCCGATGACCTCCAGTCCCGCCTCGCTCCGCCTGGTCACCAGATCCAGATACCACTTCATCCCTCCCAAGTACTCATCCAACGATGGAGCCTGGGCATCGAGCGAGGCAAAGACCATGCCAGCATAACTCTCCACGCGAGGAACGGAACGCAAGCCCCACGCTCTTTTATCCAGGACATCTCCATAGGCTTCCTTGCCTGCCGGCACGCCAACCAACTCCCCCGTGTTGCGGTAGGTCCATCCATGATAAGGACAACGGAAGTGGGAGGCGTTCCCCATCTCCGCCCGACAAACCTGCATCCCTCGATGCCGACAACAGTTAAATAGCACGCGGATCTGCCCCTGTTCATCTCGAACGACGATGAGATGATCATCGGCAATATACCGCACCACATAATCGCCCGGATGAGGGATCTCCGACTCATGACCGAGATAAATGTAAGCCCGACCAAAAACCCGCTCCTTCTCCAAGGCGAAGATATCGGGATCATTGTAGATCCTGACCGGCACGCGGCCATCATCAATGCTCTGCTTGGCCTGACGGAGAAGCCCTTCTATCTGGTTGATGCCGTTATCCACGCTCAATGTCACGTTCCATACCCCCTTGATTCCAGAATCCAGCTTGGTATAATATCATACCTCAGTGCGAACCGTCAAGAATCGCCGACCATGGGGGAGCGAGGCCAGGATCAGCGAGCCCATTTCATCGGGCGCGTTCCCAGGTCCGGGATCGGCGCTCCATCATCCGACCCGCGCACGCTCCCAGCCACCATCGACGGCATTGCTCTCTCCCGCTCGACGCCGTCGGATACCGTAGAGGTGCTCACCCTGCGGCCGAGACGTCGAAGCCGACGGGCCGGATGGACTAAGGTATAAACTTATACCTTGACAACCCCACCCCCATGTGTTATTCATTTGGTGAAGTGTCTGGGAAAGAGGAGAAGTGAACATGTCTGAGCGATTGATCCGGACGTTGGTCGCCGAGTTCCAATTATGTGGCGTTCGAAAATCGGAGGTATGTGCGGTGCTCTCCGATGCGGGAACCCGCGATGATCTCCGAACCGCTTCTATGGAAGCCCTTCTCCGACTCGATGCCCACGCCTTTCAGGTCGTCCTCCCCGAAGTCGTTGGCGAGCCGACCGGCTCTGGCCGTCAGAGCGAGCAGGTTGGGCAAGGACAACTCCATCGGATTGCGCCCGCCCTCACTGCCCTGCAACAATCCGGTTTCATCATCGATCTCACGACCTCATTCGGTGGATTGATCCATGATCCGGCGCGCGATGCTCTGCTGGAGAAGGGTGCCCGCATCCTGCACATTGCCGAACATCCAGATATCTTGTGTCGAATGTTGCCCGATGAAGACCTTCGCCGGCGTGTCGAGGAGGCGGTCGGTAAACTGAGGGCAGCCTCAATCATGAGAGTCACTTCGGAGGCGGGCACGGATCTGACCATCAATCTTCGAGGAGCGGTGGTCAACGGCCTCTATGGATTCACCGACGAGCCGGGGCGACTCGACGTCTTCCCTGCCGGGTTTGTGGCTGCTTATCCGGCTCGAGATTCGGTCAATGGGAAGCTGGTTCTCAATACGGCAGATATCGACTTGAACTTCATGCGTCTCATCGATGGACCAGTAGAGCTCACCATTGAGAATGACTACATCACCCGAATTGAAGGTGATTCCACTCACGCCCATCTGATGCGGGATTATATGGCCAGTTGGGGGGAGAAAGACGCCTACGCCACGTCTCATGTCGGTTGGGGGTTGAATAAGAAAGCGCGGTGGACGGGATTTGCCTTCTTCTCACCTCATGAGACCGAAGGGATGGAAGCCCGCGCTTTTGCCGGGAACTTCCTTTTCTCCAGTGGGGCGAATCGGTTTGCCGGTCGGTACTCGCACTGCCATTTCGATTTGCCCATGCGGAATTGCAGCGTCTATCTGGATGACGTTCCCGTCGTCGTGGATGGGAATCTCGTGGAATAAGACGTTCATTGGGAGGAGATGATGACTGAGCCAAAAGCCATCGTTTCTGACCTGGAGTCCTTCGTCGCCATCGCCAAACAGGTCATTGCGGACACGCGCGATAAGAAGGCCATTCCAGGCAAGTTGAAACCCTATCTCGAGCAACTCATCCGGCACCGGGAATGGTTAGACGAGAGATTCCGCCAGCCCAATCCGGATGCGTTTGCCGTCTATACGCTCCACCAAGAGCCGGATGATTCCCTCCTCATCATGTCGGCGGTGTTTCTTCCCGGCCAGGGAACGCCGGTCCACGATCACGCCGTATGGGGTCTTTACGGCGTCATGGAGAATCAGACCGAAGATACCCGCTACGAACGGATCGATGATCGATCGAGGCCGGATTACGCCGAGCTCAGAGTCGTCGATCGGCGCCTCGTCCGTCAGGGAGAAGTGATGATTTCCTACCCGCCGGATCAGGATATCCATCGCGTAGTCAATACATCGGACAAGCCGACACTGGAGATTCACGTCTATGGGGCCGATCTCTCCAAGCTTCGACGACGCGTCTATGATCCCCAGACGGGACGGGTGAAGGTCATCCAGGCACGCGTCCCCGTCAATTAGCTCTCCGGATTCGAGTTCTATACTGACCGCTAACAGGAGGAACCGATGACCGAGCTCGAAGGCATCTTTGCCCCCCCTATTACTCCATTCGATCGACAGGGAGCGGTCGATGAGCCGGCGCTTCGCGATCTTGTCGAGTACCTCATCGAACAAGGCGTTCACGTCTTGTTCCCGCTGGGATCGGTGGGAATGGGACCCGCGATGACGCCCGACGAGCGGCAACGGACGGCCGAAATCATCGTCGATCAGACCCGCGGACGGATTCCTATTGTCCTCCATGTGGGGGCGGTGGATACGCAAACCAGCGTGGTCCTATCTCGTCATGCGGCCGAACTCGGGGTGGCAGCAATAGCCTTGATCCCCCCCTACTACTATCGCCACACGGAGTTCGAGATCATCGAGCATTATCGCGCCGTGAGCGAGGCTGCTCCACTGCCCATCTATCTCTACAACAATCCGGCGCTCAGTGGTATCACCATCACGGCGAGCTTGGCGGCGCGCCTCCGGCGAGAGATCCCCGCGATTGCCGGCGTGAAGCTCACCGAGGATCGAATGAAAACCATCCTCGATTACCTTCGGACGATGCCCGCTGAGTTCGCCGTTCTGGCGGGATTCAACTATTATCTGACGGCCGCCGTCCCGCTCGGCGTTTGTGGGAGCGTCGATCCTCTGTCGACGTTCTTCCCCAAACACTACCTCGCCCTGTGGAACGCCCTGCGGCAAGAGGATTATCGTCGAGCGTTCGCGCTCCAGTTGCGCCTGAACGAAGCCGAGTCGGCCATTCTCGACATGATGAGCCGAGTTGGACGCTCAGTGTATCAGGAAATCCTCAAGCTGCGTGGGCTCCCCATCCAGATGTACCCGCGTTGGCGCGCTCAACAATTGAATTCGGAGGACATCGACGCCCTGCGAACGATCCTGAAACGCGTCGATGAAGTGGAAACCGCTTAGATGGCCGATTTGAAGCAACGAGGAGGTCACATGGTCCGCAACTACGAGGTCCGCCGGCAGTATCGGATGTTGATCGGTGGCCAGTGGGTGGAGAGCGCTTCGGGCGAAACGTTGGCCACGCTGAACCCAGCCACAGAAGAGACATTGGCTACGGTTCCCTTTGGGACAGCAGCCGACATCGATCGAGCGGTGGCGGCGGCACGTGAAGCATTCCCCAACTGGCGGGCCATGGAGCCGCGGGCTCGAGGAAAGCTCGTCGCCGAACTCGCCGCCCGACTTCGAGCCGAAGCCGAGCGGCTAGCCTACATCGAGGCGTTGGATAGCGGGAATCCGGTTTCCAGCATGGTCGGCGATGTGCATATGGCCGCCGATCTGATGGAATACTTCGCCGGATTGGCCGCTGAGATTCAAGGCACGACGATGCCCCTTCATGGTGGAATGAACTACACGCTTCGAGAACCCTATGGAGTGGTCGGTCGCATTATTCCCTTCAACCATCCCATCTACTTCGCCGCCTCGCGGATTGCCGCCGCTCTGGTGGCGGGCAACACCGTGATATTAAAACCGGCCGAACAAACGCCACTCACCGCTCTGGAATTCGGCGCACTGATCGTCGATGTGCTCCCTCCGGGCGTGGTCAATATCGTCACCGGCGATGGCCCGCGAACGGGCGCACCGTTGGTCGCCCATCCCCAGGTTCGTCGTATTGCGTTCACCGGCTCTGTGGAAACCGGACGGGAAATACTTCGCGCCGCCGCCGAACAGATCAAAGTGGTGACGTTGGAGCTGGGGGGGAAGAACCCGATGATCATCTTCCCCGACGTTGACGTCGAAAAGGCGGCCACCACGGCCGTCAATGGGATGAACTTTCGCTGGTGTCAGGGGCAGTCTTGTGGCTCGACGTCCCGCGTGTTCGTCCATCGGGCACTTCACGATCAATTCATCGAAGCCCTCGTCGCCGGCGTGCGTCAAATCCACCTGGGATGGCCAACCGATCCCGACACCGAGATGGGCAGTCTCGTCTCCAGGGAACAGTACGAGAAGGTCATGCGATACATTGATATGGGGCAACGAGAGGGCGCTCGCCTCCTCTGTGGAGGAGGACGTCCATCAGGTCCGGAGTTCGAGCGAGGTTACTTCGTCGAACCCACCGTGTTCGACCAGGTGACCCCCGACATGACCATCGCTCGGGAAGAAATCTTCGGTCCCGTCCTCTCGGTCCTCGTCTGGGATGACGAAGAGGAACTCCTGGCGGCCGTCAATGGTGTCGCCTACGGATTGACGGCGGCCATCTTGAGCGTCGACCTCGCCCGGGCGATGCGCTGGGCCGAGCAGGTCGAAGCCGGCTATATCTGGATCAACGGGAGCAGCCGTCACTGCGTCGGTGCTCCGTTTGGTGGGCAGAAACAGAGCGGGTTCGGGCGAGAAGAGGCATTGGAAGAGCTTTTGAGTTACACGCAAATCAAGAATGTGCAAATGCGGTATCGCTTGGATTGACGCTAGGAATGTGATAGGATCGATCCCCGGGTGGAGGGATAATGGCGAGGATGCAGGGAGCGCAGAGATTCGAAGCGGCCATTCAGGCCTTTGACGAAGCTCACCAACGAGATCCCCGGACTGAGAAAGTAGGCGGGCAAAGCTATCCCAAAGAGCTTCTCTACGCTCAACGCCTCACCGACTGGGTGAAACGCCTGGCACCGAATCCCTCTGAAGAACTCCTCTTGGCCGCTCGATGTCAGCATATCGAGCGATGGAAGATTCCACGACAGAACTTCCCCGCCGGCCGAAAGGGATATCTCGATTGGCGACGCACGCTCGCTCAGTTTCACGCTCGGCGAGCCGAAGAAATCCTCGCCGAAGTGGGATATCCCCCGTCCACCATTCAACGGGTTCGCTCTCTCCTGCTCAAAGAGCATCTCAAGGCTGATCCGGAAATGCAACTTCTCGAAGATGCCATTTGCCTGGTCTTTCTGGAGACCGAATTCCACGAGTTCGCTCAAAAGACGCCGGAAGAGACCCTGCTGAGAATCTTGCGAAAGACCTGGCGCAAGATGAGTCCTCGGGCTCGCCAGATTGCGCTGAAGCTCGATCTCGATCCTCAAGATCGAGCCCTCATTCATAAAGCCGTCGCCGAGAGATCACAGTGATCCTCAGATGCGCGCCCTCCCCATCCATACTCATCTGCGAGGCACTCGCATCCACGGTCTAATCCCCAGGAACACGACTCCTTGAGCCTGCTCCGACCGGCCCATTGTCTGATGAGCGTCGTCTTCTCCGATGGCTACCCCAAGTTCACGCCGAGCATTCTCCAGGGCCGAGCTCGACGCGGAACGTCTCTTCCTCGGCGCCCAGATCCCGATACAATTCCGGCGCTTCTTCGAATGAGGGCACACTGGTGAGATCTTCGAGCGCGCGCTTGATCGGTCTCGTCCCCACCCGATCGACGAACGCGGCGAACGATTCCCCCGGCTGGCGCTGAGCCCGATATAAGGCGAGCAACCGCCTGACGACGTCTGGTGCCCGCCGCGCCGGGACGCGGGCTACGGGTTTGGCAAACCGAACGCGTTCGCCCGCTGGTTGACCGCCGACGAGTACGATATATTGTGGCAACGGGCGACCATCGATTTCCGCCGAAGCTCCATAAAAACCGATGTCGGCGATATGATGTTGTCCGCACGAGTTCATGCAACCGGAGATTTTTATCGATAAGTTCGGCGTCTCGGAGACATCGGCAAGATCGCGGGCCAGCACCTCGTCGAGCGCCTCGGCCAATCCCCGGGAGTGGGTGAGCGCCAGTTGGCAAGTATCTGCTCCCGGGCATCGCGTCACATCGGTGATGCTATGCGCCCCCGCGGCGGCCAATCCCGCCGACTGCAATTCCTGATACACCCAGGGAAGGGCTCGTTCCGGCACCCATCGCAAGATGAGGTTTTGCGAGATCGCCGTGCGAATACGGCCGGCGCACCAGCGGCGAGCCACACGAGCAACGGTTCGTAATCCATCGCTGGTGATATCGCCCAACTCGCATCGGATGATCACCGTGAAGTACCCATCTTGCTTTTGCGGTCGAACATTGGTTCGATACCACGCTTCATATTCAGGCGACGGTTCCCAGTCGGGGGGTGGGAGAGAGGGGATGTCCACGTCTGGTGGTTCTTCTTCGACGGTCTCAATCCCGTCTTCCATCAAGCCGGATCGCGTCAGCAAGAGCGTGCGCCTTTCAGCCAGAATGGCCTCTCGCAGCCGATCGATGCCCCAGTCCTTGGCCAGAAACTTCATTCGCGCCCGCATACGATGGAGTCGGTCCGAACGCCGTTCGCCATGCCGATCGAACACGCGGATGATCGCTTCGCAGGTGGGGATCAATAGGTCGGCAGGAGTGAATGGCTCCAACAGTTCGGCCGCCCGAGGCTGGGCGCCCAGCCCGCCAGCGATGTAGAGACGGAATCCGCGCTCCAGGTGTCCATTCTCTCGTCTCACCGCGGCGATGGCGCCGATGTCATGAATGGCGGGCACGACGTGATCTTCCCGACACCCTTCGAAGGCGATCTTGAATTTGCGGGGAAGGTTTTGTGTGATCGGATGACGCAGGAAGTATCGTGAAACGGCATCGGCATAAGGTGTCACATCAAAGACCTCCGACGGGGACACGCCGGCGAAAGGACAGGCCGTCACATTGCGCACTGTGTTGCCACACGCTTCCCGGGTGGTGAGGCCAGACTGGGCGATACGAGCCAGAACGAGGGGGACATCTTCCCGCCTCACGTGATGGAACTGGATGTCCTGACGAGTGGTGATATGCACTCGACGATGCGGGGTGAACTGATCGGCGATGGCGGCCAAGGTCTCAAGCTGATGTGGCGTGATGCGGCCGAATCGAACTTTGACGCGAACCATATGCATATCCGGGGCTCCGCGAATGCCGTAGACGCCGTTCTCCAGGCGAAAGCGCTTGAAGTCATCTTCATCGAGTTCACCTGCTTCCAATCGCTCGATGTGCCTGGCGAACCATCGAATCTCCTTTTGCACCTCGGATGGGAGATCCTGTATTGCCCTTTCCAACTCCAGATCTTTTGCGATGACGACCATACCTCTTCCTCCCCGAATGACGATAATGAAAAAGCCCGCCATCGGATATCCGATAGCGGGCTCGCATCAACTCATTCCCTGTGCGGCTGAATTACGTGATCCTGGCGATCGTGAGGCCCACTACCGGTGGCGGACTTGTGCTCTGACAACACATACACACAGCCACCGGCGATCTCCCCGTCATCATCGGTTGTCGGATGTGGCCCATCACAGCTCGCATATGAGGCACATAAACTAGCACGCTCAATGGCGCATGTCAATAGTCACGCCTCGTAATAGACGCCCCGTTCCAGCTCATCGGGAGAAGGATAGGGTTGTTGCTCGGCCCAGGCGACCGCTTCATCGATTTCCGCTTCGATCCGCGCTTCCAGCGAACTCAGTTTCTCTTCATCGAGCAACCCTTGTTCCCGCAAGTATCGCTGATATCGATCGATGGGATCTTTGGCCCGCCATTCTTCGAACAGATGCGCCGGCACATAGCGGGCATCATCGTGAGCGGCGTGCCCGGTCATGCGAAACGTTTTACACTCCAGCAACGTGGGTCCTTCGCCGGCGCGGGCACGGGCCACAGCTCGACCCGTAGCCTCGTGCACGGCCAGGACATCGTTCCCATCGACGATTTCAGTGGCGATGCCATATCCGGCGGCGCGATCCACGATATGTTCAACGGCCATCTGCTTCTCCAGAGGTGTCGAATAAGCCCATTGATTGTTATCGCAGATGAGCACCAGTGGCAGGCGCTGGACGGCGGCGAAGTTCACTCCTTCGTGCCAGGACCCCGTCGAGGTCGCCCCATCGCCGAAATAACTGTACACGACGCGATCTTCCCCACGCATCTTGATCGCCAACGCCGCCCCTGCGGCCACGGGCACCGTCTCCGCCAGGTGACTTATCGGAGCGATGATGTTATAGGCGAGATCTCCCATATGCATGTTTCCGTCCCGGCCATCGGTCACCCCGCCCTTTCGTCCCATGTACTGAGCGATGATCCGTCGCAGAGGAACGCCTCGAATGAAAAACATTCCCATGGTTCGATGTAATGAGACGACGACATCATCGGGGCGCAAGTGAGCCGCCGATCCAACCGGGATGGCTTCTTCGCCGCGCGCCGAATAGACGGCGCCGGGGATCTTGCCCTGCCGGTAGAGAACGCGCTCTATGCGGTGCTCGACGGCCCTCATCAATTTCATGTAATAGAGCAAATCGAGCAATGTCGTCTCGTTTAATTCAGCTAATCGGGGCTTGTCGATGAGTGGTTTCGTGGTCATCGCATATCCCTCATCAGTCTGTCTCTCCTGGAGAAGAGGATGCCTCATCATCCACTCCCCAAGAGAGGTCAACCGCCGATTCCTCGCCCTCAATAGGCAAGCAACTCTCGAGCTGCTCTCACGATATCATCAACCTGAGGCAGAAATGCTTCTTCCAGCGGTGGAGAAAATGGAACCGGCGTATCTGGAGCGGTCACCCGGCGAATAGGTCCATCCAGATAGTCGAAGGCCTGTTCGTTAATCCGCATGGCGATTTCGCCGGCAATGCCGCCGGTGCGCGTATCTTCGTGCACGATCAACACCTTGTTCGTCTTGCGAACTGATTCCATGATGGTCTCATCATCGAGTGGCAGGAGGGTTCGGAGATCGATGACTTCCACGTCCACTCCCTCGTTTTCCAGTTGGGCGGCCGCGGCCAACGATTGATGGACCATCCACCCATATGTGATGATGGTCAGGTCGCGGCCCTGACGAGCGATGCGCGCGCGTCCAATGGGGACGACGTAGTCCTCATCGGGCACCTCCTCCTTGATGCGACGGTAGAGGTATTTGTGCTCGAAGTAGAGCACGGGGTCCTCGTCCCGAATGGCCGCTTTGATCAATCCTTTGGCATCATAGGCCGTGGCCGGCTCGACGATTTTCAATCCCGGCGTATGAAAAAAATACGCTTCCACGTTTTGTGAGTGAAACGGACCACCATGGACGTTCCCACCGCACGGGCCCCGCACAACGATCGGGACTCCAGCACCCCATCGGTACCGCGACTTGGCCGCGTAATTGGTGATGATACTGAAAGCACAAGAGATGAAGTCGATGAATTGCATCTCGGCAATCGGGCGCATGCCGAGGTAAGCCGCGCCGATGGCCGCTCCCACGATGGCAATCTCGGAAAGTGGCGTATCGATCACTCGCTGCTCGCCGAACTGATCGAGCAACCCCTCGGTGACCTTGAAGGCGCCGCCAAAAACGCCGATATCCTCTCCCAGAATGAAGACGCGCTCGTCACGGGCCATCTCTTCCATAATCCCTTGTCGAATGGCCTGCAAGTATGTCAAATATGCCATGTCCGCATTCTCCTCGGTGCTTCCTCCGTGTGAATAATTGCCGAACGCGAGACGACTGTCAA
>RFHM01000430.1 GCA_003696865.1 Acidobacteriota bacterium
ATGCGCCTGAGAGCAACGGCACTATCGAACGTCTCACGAAACCACTCCAGTGGATCGCGATGTGGATTCCCCCTCAATACGCGGACCCGGTCGGCCAGGTGCCACCAGCGCCGAATGGTTATTCGTCCATCTTTCCACAGGAGGTAATGACCGGGCAACAATCGCTTGACGCCGACGAATGGCGTTCGTTCGCCGGCGACGTACCGAAAACAAAGCAGTTCCTCCAATGTCTCGGCATCGAACTCGGACGGAATACCGGCGGCGAAGAGCGCTTTCTCTTCAGAGGCAAAATAAAAGGCATCATTCCAGACGGCATAGTAAAGTGGCTTGATCCCTAACCGATCGCGGGCGAGAAACAATGTGCGTTCCCGGCTATCCCAAATGGCCATGGCAAACATCCCGTTGAGTCGATCGAGCATCGCCGGGCCCTGTTCAGCATAAAGGTAGAGGACGACCTCAGTATCCGTCCTCGAGCGAAACCGATGCCCGCATGTCTCCAACATGGAGCGAAGCTCCCGGTAGTTGTACACCTCGCCATTATATGTGATCCAGTAGCGGCCATCGGGCGTGCTCATGGGCATATGGCCGCGCTCGGTGAGGTCGATAACGATGAGCCGTCGAGCACCAAGGACCACACCGGGAGCCATATACTCTCCGGCATCGTCGGGGCCACGATGGGTCAAACGATCCCGCATGGCGAGCAATCTTTCCCGATCAACCTGATACTGCGGATCAGGATGAACGATGCCACAAATACCGCACATCAGCTATCCTCTCCGGCCTCACGCGAAGTCCCGCTCATAAGTTCGTTGAACAATTGCTCCCATTGGGGTCGTACACGAGTCCAATCCGACTGTTCGGCCAGTCGCCGTCCATTGGCCGATAACCGACCGGCCAGGTCCGGATTGTTGAGCAGCCGCTTGATGGCTCCCACCATGGCTTCTATATCATCGGGGGGCACGAGCAATCCGGTTTCTCCGTCAGTCAAGAGATCGGGAATGCCCCCCACTGCAGTGGCAACCACCGGCAATCCCATGGCGCAGGCTTCGAGCACCGATACCGGCATATTATCGATCCGGGTAGTATTGATGAAGATGTCGGCGGCATCGCCCTCGCGCGCTTTGCCGGCCATATCCAGGAAACCGACGAAACGCACGGCTCCGTCCAGCCCAAGTCGATGAACTAATTGTTGAATCTGCCGCTGCATCCCTTTATCCTGCCCGGCCATGACCAGTGTGGCTTCTGGTAAGTCTTGCTTCAACCGTGCTAACACGCGCACCGCCATCTCCGGATTCCATATCGGATGAAAAGCGCGCATCCAGAAGAGGCGAGGCGTCAATTGCCGCCGATGACGGAAGGGATAGTGCTGGAGTTCCAGCACATTAGGAATCACCCGTGCTTGGAAGCCATATTGACGTATAACACGGGCCAGATACTCTGATGGCGCGACAATGATGTCGGCCCGACCCAATACGCGTTGATTCCATCGAGGATGTCGAGCCATGAATTCGGGCATAGCGCCTCCGTGTATGAACATGATGATGCGCTGTCCGAATTTTCGACCGATGAGGCTGGCGATATCCTCGACGACGAAGCTCGGACCACCGAAGACCTGCAAACATTGGATGTCGATTTCGTGCCGTCGCCGAATGAGTGTCCCCACGATATCGACCAGCCGCATATATCGATTGCGGTGAGTGGAGACAGCTAGGACCGGATACCCTTCTTGACTGAACAGATCGGCCAGAATTTCGCCCTGTGTGGTCACATAGCCGGGATGACGGCCGACCATAGGACCGACGAAACATAGGCGAGGACGACTATGCTCCAATCTTGCCAGGTTGCGTTGGGCAATAATCGGATCTGAATTTAGAATTACGGGTGAGTCCATTCCTGCCGCGGAGGATTAAGATAGGAGAGCCTGGCAGAATCATCCCAAGGGTGGGGAAACATTCCTATGCTCATTCTTACTCCACACTATTTCAGCTTAATGCGAAGGCACTTCGATGTTCTTCTTCCAACTCGGCGAATCCTAATCCGAAAGCGAATGAAGGAGCGACCAATCGCATGGCATTAATGAGCATGAACAGGAATGCCCATCCCATCATCGATGTGACAATGGCCTGCCCTCTATTCGAGCGAGCGCGAAGAAAATTTCGCCAACCGCATATCAGTAGGAGCAATAGGGCGATGAGGCCCAATGCACCATGCTCGGCCAACAGCCGCGTGAATTCGGTATGCGCTGCCGCTCCCCGATAATAGAAAGCTCGATAATACCGGGCCATGCCCGGTCCTACGCCGAGTAGTGGGTGATTCGCCCAGATTCTCAAGTCTGCACGGACGATTTTATCTCGTCCAGTGGGATCGAAGTCCTGGAATCGTGCCGAGAGCGTTCCACCGGTGAAGGCATCGAGTGCAGGCAACACGAAGAAGTGAGCTACTAGAAACACTACTCCTGCTAGCATGATGAGATTGATCCGCGCGCGCCTATCTCTCATCAAGAAGAACGATGCCGCAACCGCACTTGCCGCAGCCATGAACAAGCCGCCGCGCGAGAATGTGAGCGCACTCTGCACAGCGAAAACCATCATGGCGAGGAGCATAATCCTCCTCAACTTATCGCCGCGTTTCGCATCGATGACATAGAGGAGCGCGAGGAACGCGCTGAGACCCAAGATCGAGGAGACTTGATTAGGACCGAATCCTCCACTCGTGAGTGGATTAGAGCTCTCCGTGAAGTAAATGTTCGAAGCCGTCAACGTCGCATAGATGGCGATGGAAACAATTCCAGTGGCCGGGCCAATCATCGCGAGCGACATCCGATAGAATTGAGATTTAGTGAGCTTGATGTGGGAGAAAAACCAGGCGCAGACAAACAGCGAGAATGGTCCCGAAAGATTGAAGCTGAGCTGCTGACGAGCTTGATGGAGGCCCAGATTCTCCACGGTGAAGATGGCCGATGGTAGGAGCAATAAAAAATACAGGAAAGGAAGCAAAGGTCCCTTCAATCGCCCTCGACGGAGCATGGCGAGGATGAAAATGAGAGCTGTGGCATACTTGCCGTACTCCCAGAAAACATGGGCATGAGTCATGCGCCAGAGGACTTCGGCGCCGACGATATAGGCTCCGATGTAGACTACCCGCTCGATTCTCTTACCGGAAGTGGCCCATATCAGTCCGACGAGAAGTGTACCGAGCGCGTGGACGGTGGCGGCCAGCGGGAGCTTGTGCATGAGGAGGGCTAAGGAGACGTGAGCGCCGAGGAAGAGGATGACCGGCATGGGACGGATCGTGGTCCATTCAGTCTGGCGGATCCAGGCGGGATAACGCGCCAGGATCAGTTGTGCATCAGGTTTGTTCATTTTTCAGCTATCTGTGTCCCATTAACACGAGCCAAAGGCAGGATGTTCACAGATATTTACATCAAGCCAGCGCCAGCTCATAAAGCTTTTGCAAATAACCGGGCAACTTATCCAATGAATGTTGTGCCAGGACAAACTCTCGCCCAGCACGTCCAAACTTTAGCCTCAGATCACGATTTTTGATCAACGTGAGAATGGCATCAACCATTCCATCCTCATCCTCGGGATCGACCAGGAATCCTGTTTCTCCGTGCTGTACAATCTCCGGCACGCCGCCAACTCGGGTGGCCACCACCGGCAACCCGGAAGCCATAGCTTCGAGAATGACATTGGGCGTCCCCTCCCAATCTGAGGTCAGCACGAAGATATCAACCTCTCGATAGAGCGGGACGGTATCTGCGATTGTTCCACGAAATTCCACTACGTTAGGGGTCAATTC